>NZ_JAHBDP010000023.1:0-6916 GCF_019956495.1 Pseudomonas sp. BF-B-26
GGCGGTCTGACATTCGACATCTGCATTGAATGTAGCGGCCTCTTCGCGAGCAAGTCGGATCGCCGCACCGCCGCTCCCACAAGGTTTTTGGCAGGCAAAAAAAAACGGTGCACCGACCAAGCGCACCGTAAAGCCGTAGAACACACAACGAAGTGTTTGGTAAAAGCCGATCAGTCCAGCAGCGCCAATGCCTCGGCGGTGCATTCCTGAATGCGGGCCCAGTCGCCGTTCTTGATCCACTCGGGATCAAGCATCCAGCTACCGCCCACGCACATCACGTTTTTCAACGCCATGTAGCTTTTGATGTTGGCCGGGCTGACGCCGCCAGTCGGGCAGAATTTCACTTCGCCAAACGGGCCGCCGAGGGCTTTGATAGCCGCGACGCCGCCGCTGACTTCCGCCGGGAACAGCTTGAAGCGGCGATAGCCCAGGCCGTAGCCTTCCATGATGCCGGAGGCGTTGCTGATGCCCGGCAACAGCGGAATCGGGCTGTTGACGCTGGCTTCCAGCAGGTCACGGGTGATGCCCGGCGTGACGATGAACTGCGAACCGGCCGCTTCGGCAGCCGCCAGCATGTTGCGATCGAGCACAGTGCCGGCACCGGTCACCAGCTCTGGACGCTGCTCGCGCAAAATCTGGATAGCCTTGAGGCCGAACTGCGAACGCAAGGTCACTTCCAGGGCTGTCAGGCCACCGGCCGCGAGGGCGTCGGCCAGCGGCAGGATGTCCTGTTCGCGAGCGATGGTAATCACCGGCAGGATCCGCGCCTTGGCGCAGAGGCTGTCGATCAGGGCAACTTTGTCCGCCATGGAAACGGTCGGGGATGGGGTTGTCATAGCGGCTGTTCCTTGGCTCATGGGCACCAGAAAATCTCTAACGTAGGTTGCAGAAACGCGCGAATCGGCATGGCGGCGACATCGTCACCGGCCAATGCGGCACTCAAAGTGGTCAGCTTGGACTGACCGGAAATCGATAGAACGGTGGTCTTGGCCGATGCCAGCAGCGCGCGACTCATGGTCAGGCGCTGATGCGGCACGGTCGGCGCCAGCATCGGGTAGCAACGACGTGTGCCGTCGGCTTTCAAGGCGTCGGCCAGGTTCGGGCTATTCGGGAACAGCGAGGCGGTGTGAGCGTCGTCGCCCATGCCAAGTATCAGCACGTCGATTGGCGGCAACTCGGCGAGCAAGCGATCCGCCTGCTCGGCGGCCAGTTCAAGGTTGGCGGTGGCGCTGTACAGACTCAGGAACTGAGCCTTGGCCGCCGGGCCTTGCAACAGGTAACGCTTGAGCAGACCGGCATTGCTGTCGGCGTGTTCAACCGGTACCCAGCGCTCGTCGGCCAGGGTGACGACAACCTTGGACCAGTCCAGCGTCTGCTTGGCCAGGTGCTGGAAAAACGCCACCGGACTGCGTCCACCGGAAACCACCAAGGTCGCGGTGCCGCGCGCATCGATCGCGTCACTCAGTTGCTTGGCCACATTCAGCGCCAGGCCTTCGGCCAGCAACACCGGACTTTTGAACTCATGGGCGCTGACGCCCTGAGGCAGTTTCAATTCAGATATCGCCATACCACGACCTCCCGTCCCGCGTGATCAGAGCAATGGAGCTCATCGGTCCCCAGGACCCGGCCGCGTACGGCTTGGGTGCATCACCGGACTTCTTCCACCCGGCGATCAACTGGTCACACCACTTCCACGCGGCTTCGATTTCATCTTTACGGACAAACAGGTTCTGATTGCCGCGCATCACTTCCAGCAACAACCGCTCATAGGCATCGGGAATCCGTGCGCTGCGATAAGTGTCGGAAAAATTCAGCTGCAACGGACCGCTGCGCAGCTGCATGCCCTTGTCCAGGCCTTGTTCTTTGGTCATCACGCGCAAGGAAATGCCTTCGTCCGGTTGCAGGCGGATAATCAGCTTGTTGCTGATTTGCAGGCGCTGCTCGGGAGCGAAGATGTAGTGGGACGGTTCCTTGAAGTGGATGACGATCTGCGACAGCTTCTGCGGCATGCGCTTGCCGGTACGCAGGTAAAACGGCACACCGGCCCAACGCCAGTTGCGGATATCGGCACGCAGCGCAACGAAGGTTTCGGTGTCGCTCTGGGTGTTGGAATTCGGCTCTTCCAGGTAACCGGGAACCGATTTGCCTTCGCTGTAACCGGCGATGTACTGACCGCGCACGACCTGAGTGGTCAGGCCTTCCGGGCTGATCGGCGCCAGCGCCTTGAGCACTTTGACTTTCTCGTCGCGGATGCTGTCGGCGGACAGGTCGGCCGGCGGGTCCATGGCGATCAGGCAGAGCAGTTGCAGCAGGTGATTCTGGATCATGTCCCGCAGCTGACCGGCCTTGTCGAAGTAACCCCAGCGACCTTCGATCCCGACCTTCTCGGCCACGGTGATTTCCACGTGGGAGATGTAATTCTGGTTCCACTGGGTTTCGAACAGGCTGTTGGCGAAACGCAGGGCGATCAGGTTCTGGACGGTTTCTTTGCCCAGGTAGTGGTCGATGCGGTAGGTGCGGTTCTCCGGGAAGAACTGCGCCACGGCGTCGTTGACCTTGCGCGAGGATTCCAGGTCCGAACCGATGGGTTTTTCCAGCACCACGCGGGTGTTTTCGGTCAGGCCGACCTTCGACAGGTTCTCGCAGATCGCGCCGTAAACGGCGGCCGGTGTCGCGAAGTAGGCAATCACCCGCTGCGCGCTGCCAGCCATTTCGGCCAGGGCGACGTAATCGTCAGCCTTGAGGAAGTCGACGTGCAGGTAACTCAGGCGGGCCAGGAAGCGTTCGACCACGGCCTCGTCCAGCTCTTTGGCGCCGACGTAGCGGCGCAATTCGGAGGCGATGAACGCCAAATGCTGTTGCTCGCTGCCAGGCTCACGGGCCAGCGCGATAATCCGCGTGTCCTCGTGCAAGAGGCCTGCGCCATCGAGCTGATAAAGGGCAGGAAACAGCTTGCGCAGGGCCAGATCGCCGAGGGCGCCGAACAAGGCAAAGGTGCACGGTTCAACCGTAATCGAAGGCATGATGTTTGTTCTTTTATCAAGTTAAGCTACAAATACCTTTTTTCAAGGCATCACTCAAGGGAAAATGTAGTAATAACCACAACATTTTCGCAAAATACAGATTCCGAGTGGTGGACGGTCGGAGCCATCAGTAGGATAGGCCACCGTTACGGGCCCGATCAAAGTCCCAATTTGCATAGCCGGGGCCCTTATTTGCATTGCTCTCATGTTTGCGGAGCTAAGGAACATATATGGACCGCGTGCGAAATTTACTGGAACAGATCCAGAATCGCCTTGAAGACCTGAACAAGGCAGAACGCAAAGTCGCCGAAGTCATCCTGCTCAACCCAGAGCAGGCCACCCGGTTCAGCATCGCCGCCCTCGCCCAGGCCTCAAAGGTCAGCGAGCCGACGGTCAACCGTTTCTGCCGTTCGTTTGGCGTCAGCGGCTACCCGGAACTCAAGCTGCAATTGGCCCAGAGCCTGGCCAGTGGCGCCGCGTATGTCAGCCGTGCGGTGGAGGCAGATGACAATCCCGAGGCCTACACCAAAAAGATTTTCGGCAGCGCCATCGCCTCGCTGGACAGTGCGTTGCAGGCGCTTGACCCGAACCTGATCAGCCGCGCCGTCGACCTGTTGATCCAGGCCCGGCAGATCCACTTCTTCGGCCTCGGTGCCTCGGCCCCGGTGGCGCTGGATGCGCAGCACAAGTTCTTCCGCTTCAACCTGGCAGTCACCGCCCACGCGGACGTGCTGATGCAGCGCATGATTGCGTCGGTGGCACACACCGGCGAGTTGTTCGTGATCATTTCCTACACCGGCCGTACCCGCGAACTGGTGGAAGTGGCGCGTATTGCCCGGGAAAACGGTGCATCGGTATTGGGCCTGACGGCTGAGGGTTCGCCACTGGCCAAGGCCAGCACCTTGAGCCTGAACATTCCGCTGCCGGAAGACACCGACATCTATATGCCGATGACGTCGCGGATCATTCAGCTGACCGTGCTCGATGTGCTCGCCACCGGCATGACCTTGCGCCGTGGCGTGGACTTCCAGCCGCATTTGCGCAAGATCAAGGAAAGCCTGAATGCCAGTCGGTATCCGATTGGGGATGAGTTTAATTAGTCCGATCTGAGTTCTTTGTCGCCTGATAAGCCGCCTTCGCGAGCAAGCCCGCTCCCACAGTGGATCTGCTTTGAACACAAATGCTGTGTCCACTGAAAATCTACTGTGGGAGCGGGCTTGCTCGCGAAGGCGATACCCGCAACACCATGGATCTTGAGCTAAACCCCAACCCGCGCCTGCAAACTCAAATGCGCCCTCTCCCCCGGCGCCAGGCTCAGGCTATCGGTCCCGCCACTCGCCGCTTCAACGCACACAAACTCCGAAATCTCATTCCAGCTCACCCCCAGCAACGGCCGCGAGCCCGGATGCCAGACCACCGTGTCCGCCCTGTCTCCCGTATCGATGCACAACTCCCGCTGCCAGGCGTGGTCCTTGAGCTGTAATTCGCCGTCATGCTGGAACACCCGCTGACAGCCACCCTCTACCCGCAATTCGCCTTCCTGATGACAAATCTGCCGGTTCAACTGGTCGTAACCCTGCGCTCCGTCGAGGCCAGACAGCGCTACCTCACCGACGTCACCAATACGCCAATAAGCGTGCAACGCCTGACTCAATTGGCACGGCAGGCTGTCCTGATGCTCGGTACTCAGGCGTAAATCCATGCGTTCGCCCAAGTGCGCGTGCAGGTCCACTTGCCAGTCGCACAACTGAAGTTGCCAGTGCAAGCGCACGCCATCGTCATCAGTGCTGCTGTCCAGTAGCTTCCAGTCGATCAGCCGTGCCCAGCCATGGGACGGCCAGGCGTTTTCGCTCGGATGACGGCCATACCACGGCCAGCACACCGGAACGCCACCACGAATCGCACCGACCTGCGGCCACTTCGCCGCGCACCAGAGCCAGGGCTTCTGACCCTTTGGCTGGAAGTGCAGCAACTGCGCCCCCTGCCGACTGAACACCGCCTGACACAGCGGATGGTCGATCACCAGCACGTCGCGCTTCTGATAGCGCTCCCACGCAAACACCGGACGTTCGCGCAAGGATTTGAAGAAGCGTTGTAGCGGATGCTCATGCATGTGCCACGGTCCTGAAAATCATGGGTGTACTCAATACGTGTGCCCAGTGAACCACTGTGGCGAGGGGATTTATCCCCGTTCGGCTGCGAAGCAGTCGTAAAACCAGAAAAACGCGATTTACCTGGAACACTGCGGTGGATGGTTTTGGGGCCGCTTCGCAGCCCAACGGGGATAAATCCCCTCGCCACAGGTTGCTTTGGCATACCACACAAAAAAAAGCGGACAGCCTGGGCTGTCCGCAAAAATGCGCACATAGAGAGGAGCTTATCGCAACAGCGTTAGAACACCGACTGAATTTTCAGGCCGGCGACCAGCGCGTTGTCAACTTCATCGACACCACCCGGGTGAGTGATGTATTGCAGGTTAGGACGCACGGTCAGCCAGTTGGTAACGTGGAAGCCGTAGTTGATCTCGTAGTTGTACTCGGTAGTACGCAGCGGCGAGAACAGTGGATCCTCGTACTCGGTAACACCATTGGAGGCGTTGACCAGTTCAGCGTTTTTCTTCACGTCATCGTTGACATGGATGCGGGCGAAACCGATACCGACGTCATCTTTTGGACGTGCATCGAACGGGCCCTTGTACACAAACATCAGCGACTGATAGTTGTCGACGAAGTTGGTGTCCTTGTCGTGGAACGTGGCGTTGGCTGCGATGTTCAGACCACGGCTCTTGTCACCGTTGTGGTCGGTCAGCTGTTGCTGCGCCACGAACCAGTAACCGTGCTTGCTATCGTGGCTGCGATAGGCGTTACCGCTGGTGGCTGCATCATTGCCGTCGGCATCCTTACGGACGTCATCGGCATTGGCCGTGCTTTTGTAGTAACCGACACGGTATTCGCCGGGCAGGTTGTTAGGGGTCGGCGACCAGACCAGTTCGACCGGCAGGACGGTGCCAGCAGTCCCACTGCCGCTGAGCTTGAAGCCGTTACCATGCTCCAGTTGCGACGGGTTCTGGTTGTACGCGCCGATCTGCGCATAGAACTCAGGCGAGATGTTGTACTTCACGCGGACCGCAGCCTGCATGACCGGCCAGTTGTACCAGATGTTGGTTGCCCAGTTACCCGCCTGGGAACCGCAGAACGCCAGGTTCTGGAACTCGCACGGGAAGGTGTTGAAGTCTTCGCCTTCGCCGAAGTAACCGGCTTTGACGTCCAGTTTGCCGTCGAGGAACTGGTGTTTGATCCACAGTTGGGTCAGGCGGACCATATGGCCACGGCCGTAGACTTCCTGAGACGAACTCAAGGTGCCGGCACGCGGATCGCCGACACGGTCATTGGAGATGTTCTGACCATTACGGTTGGTGAGCTGGATCTTGGCCTGGGTGTTATCCCAGCCCCACAGTTTTTGCAGGTCCAGTGCCACGCCGAGGCCAAACTGGTCGGCGTAACGCGCAGTCTTGTCGTCGTTGTAGCCGCCGTGGAGGTTGGCGCCCACTTCACCGACGTAGTCCATCTTGATGTCGATACCCTGCTCGATCAGCCTGGTCCGCTCGCCACCCCAATCACCGGTCATCCATTCGGAATCGGCGCTGAACGCGTCAGCCGCGTGTACGCTACCGGCCAACATCATTGCCGCAACGGCTGACAACTGGCAGATAAGCTGAGCGTTGTTGTTCTTCTTCATCCCTACATCCTCGTTTTATTGTTATTAACTGTTTTTATCTAACGCGGTGACATCTGGTGCGAAGAGCGACAGGCCGCCCACCGCATATCCCCCTGTGGGAGCGGGCTTGCTCGCGAATGCGGTGTATCAATCGACATCCCTGTTGAATGTCAGAC
>NZ_JAHBDP010000024.1:0-6888 GCF_019956495.1 Pseudomonas sp. BF-B-26
GTATTGGCAGGCACACCGCCTTCGCGAGCAAGCCCGCTCCCACAGGGTTTTGTGCAGGTGTTACTTATCGCGAATCGAGAAATTCGCCATGTGTTCCAGGCCCTTGATCAGCGCCGAGTGGTCCCAGTTGCTGCCGCCGATGGCCGCGCAGGTGCTGAACACTTGCTGGGTGTTGGCGGTGTTCGGCAGGTTGATGCCCAGCTCGCGTGCACCGGCCAGAGCCAGGTTCAGGTCCTTCTGGTGCAGGCTGATGCGGAAGCCTGGATCGAAGGTGCCTTTGATCATGCGTTCGCCGTGCACTTCGAGGATCTTCGAGGACGCGAAGCCACCCATCAGCGCTTCACGGACCTTGGCCGGATCGGCACCGTTTTTCGAAGCAAACAGCAGGGCTTCGGCCACGGCCTGAATGTTCAGCGCCACGATGATCTGGTTCGCCACTTTGGCGGTTTGACCGTCGCCGTTGCCGCCGACCAGGGTGATGTTCTTGCCCATCGCCTGGAACAGCGGCAGAACGCGTTCGAAGGCATCGGCCTCACCGCCGACCATGATGCTCAGGGTCGCAGCCTTGGCGCCGACTTCACCGCCGGACACTGGCGCGTCGAGGTACTGAGCACCTTTTTCGTTGATTTTGGCGGCGAAGGCTTTGGTGGCCGTCGGCGAGATCGAGCTCATGTCGATCACGACTTTGCCTTTGCCAACACCGGCCGCAACGCCGTCGGCGCGGAACAGCACGTCATCGACCTGCGGGGTATCCGGCACCATGACGATGATGAATTCAGCCTCTTGCGCGACTTCTTTCGGGTTCGCCAGGGCGACGGCGCCACCGGCAATCAGGTCAGCAGGCGCAGCGTCGTGATGCGCCGACAGGAACAGGCTGTGACCGGCTTTCTGCAGGTTCAACGCCATTGGGTGGCCCATGATGCCGGTGCCGATAAATCCGATTTTAGCCATGAGAAAATCCTCTTGTTTTTGTGTTGCTCAAGCAAATGGGTGCATAGCTTTTTGTAGGAGTGAGCCTGCTCGCGATAGCGGTAGGCCAGACAACGTCAACGTTGAATGTGCTGGCCTCATCGCGAGCAGGCTCACTCCCACAGGGATCTGCGTCAGATTGCGTTATGGGTTTTGAGCCAGCCCAAACCCGCTTCAGTGGTAGTCAGCGGCTTGTATTCGCAACCAACCCAACCCTGATAACCGATGCGGTCCAGGTGTTCGAACAGGAAGCGGTAGTTGATCTCACCGGTGCCCGGTTCGTTGCGCCCTGGGTTATCGGCCAACTGGATGTGATTGATCTCGCCCAGGTGCGCAGCCATGGTGCGGGCCAGGTCGCCCTCCATGATTTGCATGTGGTAGATGTCGTATTGCAGGAACAGGTTGGCGCTGCTGACCTGTTCGCGAATCGACAGGGCTTGCGCCGTGTTGTTCAAGTAGAAACCCGGGATGTCGCGGGTGTTGATTGCTTCCATCACCAGTTTGATGCCCGCCGCTTGCAGCTTGTCGGCCGCGTACTTGAGGTTGCTGACGAAGGTTTTTTCCACGGTGGCATCGTCGATGCCTTGTGGACGAATACCGGCCAGGCAGTTGACTTGGGTATTGCCCAATACTTTCGCGTAGGCAATCGCCAGGTCGACACCGGCGCGGAACTCTTCAACCCGGTCCGGCAGGCACGCGATACCGCGTTCGCCCTTGGCCCAGTCACCGGCCGGCAGGTTGAACAGCACCTGGGTCAAGCCATTGGCATCGAGCTTGGCTTTGATCTCGGCGGAGCTGAAGTCGTAAGGGAACAGGTATTCGACACCACTGAAGCCGGCCTTGGCGGCAGCTTCAAAACGGGCAAGAAAATCCTGCTCGGTGAACAGCATGGACAGGTTGGCTGCGAAACGCGGCATGGTGGTCTCCCGTATATGTGTGGGGTCCCTGTGGGAGCGGGCTTGCTCGCGAAAGCGGTGTATCAGGCGACAGCAATGTTGACTGTGCCGACGCCTTCGCGAGCAAGCCCGCTCCCACAGGGGGAACGATCATCAATCGAGCAACGAAATCGCCGTTGGCGCATCGTTGCCGACCAGCGCCAGGTCTTCGAATTCGTTGACAGCGTTGATCTCGGTGCCCATGGAAATGTTGGTCACACGCTCCAGAATGATCTCGACGATCACCGGGACCTTGAACTCTTCGATCAGCTCCTGAGCCCTGCGCAGGGCAGGCTGGATCTGACTCGGTTCGAATACACGCAGCGCCTTGCAGCCCAGGCCTTCAGCGACCGCGACGTGGTCGACACCGTAACCGTTGAGTTCCGGAGCGTTCAGGTTGTCGAAAGACAACTGCACGCAGTAGTCCATGTCGAAACCGCGCTGAGCCTGACGAATCAGCCCCAGGTACGAGTTGTTCACCACCACGTGGATGTACGGCAGCTTGAACTGCGCGCCCACCGCCAACTCTTCGATCATGAACTGGAAGTCATAGTCGCCCGACAGCGCCACAACCTTGCGGGTCGGATCAGCCTTGACCACACCCAGCGCTGCCGGAATGGTCCAGCCCAACGGACCGGCCTGACCGCAGTTGATCCAGTGACGCGGTTTGTAGACGTGCAGAAACTGCGCGCCGGCAATCTGCGACAGACCGATGGTGCTGACGTAGCACGTGTCCTTGCCGAACACCTGGTTCATCTCTTCGTAAACGCGCTGCGGCTTGACCGGTACGTTGTCGAAGTGAGTCTTGCGCTGCAGGCTGGACTTGCGCTGCTGGCAGTCTTGCAGCCAGGCACTGCGGTTTTTCAGCTTGCCGGCGGCTTGCCATTCGCGAGCGACTTCGATGAACACGGTCAGTGCGGCAGCGGCGTCGGAAACGATGCCCAGGTCCGGGGTGAACACGCGGCCGATCTGGGTCGGTTCGATGTCAACGTGAATGAACTTGCGGCCTTCGGTGTAAACGTCGATCGAACCGGTGTGACGGTTGGCCCAGCGGTTACCGACACCCAGCACCAGGTCGGATTTGAGCATCGTCGCGTTGCCGTAGCGGTGCGAGGTTTGCAGACCGACCATGCCGACCATCAACGGGTGATCGTCTGGAATGGTGCCCCAGCCCATCAGGGTCGGGACCACCGGAATACCGGTCAACTCGGCGAACTCCACCAGCAACTCGCTGGCGTCGGCATTGATGATGCCACCACCGGCCACCAGCAACGGACGCTCGGCCTGATCGAGCATGGCCAGGGCCTTCTCGATTTGCACGCGGTTAGCGGTTGGCTTGGCCAGCGGCAGTGGTTCATAGGCGTCGATGTCGAATTCGATTTCAGCCATCTGCACGTCGAACGGCAGATCGATCAGCACCGGGCCTGGACGGCCGGAACGCATTTCGTAAAAGGCTTTCTGGAACGCGTAAGGCACCTGACCCGGTTCCATGACGGTGGTTGCCCACTTGGTCACTGGTTTGACGATCGAGGTGATGTCGACAGCCTGGAAGTCTTCCTTGTGCATACGGGCGCGGGGCGCCTGGCCGGTAATGCAAAGAATCGGGATCGAGTCGGCCGAGGCGCTGTAGAGCCCGGTGACCATGTCGGTACCGGCAGGGCCGGACGTGCCGATGCACACGCCGATGTTGCCTGCCTTGGTGCGGGTGTAGCCCTCGGCCATGTGCGAGGCGCCTTCAACGTGGCGAGCGAGGACGTGATCGATGCCACCGACCTTCTGCAAGGCGGAGTACAGCGGGTTGATCGCGGCGCCCGGGATGCCAAAAGCGGTATCAACCCCTTCACGGCGCATCACCAGAACGGCGGCTTCGATTGCTCTCATTTTGCTCATGGTTTTGGTGCCTCTTACGTTTTGTAATTGTATACAAGTGGCTTTGCGCAGAGTGTATTCACGGCGGACGGCGCAGGTCAATCCATTTTCTCAAGCGGCCGTTTCATTCGTCGGAAGCCCAATCTACTGTGGCTTTTCGTCGCATGTGGCGTTTTTCGAAAATTATTGTATACAAAAAAATAACCCATTGTGTTCTATTTGTTGCATCGGACTTCTGAACAAAACGCAGTCCAGCAGCTTTCCCTATAACAAAATGAGGACGGCACCATGAGCGCTTTAACCTTGAAAGTCGCAGTCAACCTGGCCAATCAGGCTATCTCCGCAGGGCGTGCAATCTCGGCGGCTCCTTTGACCATTGCAGTACTGGATGCGGGTGGACACCTGGTCACCCTGCAGCGTGAAGACGGCGCCAGCCTGCTGCGGCCGCAGATCGCCATCGGCAAAGCCTGGGGCGCCATCGCCCTGGGCAAAGGCTCACGCCTGCTGGCGCTGGACGCACAACAACGACCGGCGTTTATCGCCGCTTTGAACAGTCTGGGGCAGGGCAGCGTCGTCCCGGCACCGGGTGGGGTGTTGATTCGGGATCAGGATGGGAACGTGCTGGGGGCTGTTGGTATCAGCGGTGATCTTTCTGATGTTGATGAGCAATGTGCGATCAACGCAATCGAGGCGCTGGGGTTGCGGGCGGATGCGGGGGTGACTGCTTGATTATGTGTTGATTGATCTAACGCCTTCGCGAGCAAGCCCGCTCCCACAATGGTTCGGTGGAAGACATAAAATGTCTGAACACCGCTCACCCACTGTGGGAGCGGGCTTGCTCGCGAAAGCGATCCTTCAGACACATCCAGCTAAAAGTCCGCCCCTCAGTTCCCGGTTCGCTGATCTAGCCTTTTCATGAATTCATCCATGAGAGAGGCAAAGGAATGCCTGAGCTGTCAGCTTCACACCGCTTGCGCATCGGTCGCTATGCCGAGCAAAACCGCATTTATCTTCTGACTGCCAACACCCTCAAGCGAGAGCCTGTTTTCAGGGATTACACCTTGGGCAGGATGGTCGTTCACCAATTCAAACAAGCACAGGATCACGGGTTTGCCGAGACCTTGGCTTTTGTGGTCATGCCCGATCACTTTCACTGGCTGATTTAGTTGCAAAAAGGGTCATTGGGTCAATTGATGTGTCAGGCCAAATCGTTGAGTACTCGAACTATCAATGCCGGCACGGGTAGAACAGGCAGCCTTTGGCAGCAGAGTTTTCATGATCATGCTTTGCGGCGAGATGAGGATTTGGTGAAGCTCGCCCGATATGTTGTCGCCAACCCATTGCGGGCGGGACTGGTTGGGAAACTTGGCGACTATCCGCTGTGGGATGCGATCTGGGTTTGAGGCGATATCGAGTCGCCTTCTTCGCGAGCAAGCCCGCTCCCACACTCGATCTCCAACACACCGAAGATCCCTTGTGGGAGCGGGCTTGCTCGCGAAAGGCGCACCACGGTTTAACGGTCCGGCTCACACCCTTTCAACACCAACCGGATAATCGTCTGCGCCGCCGCTTCATAGTCGGCCTCATCGAGCTTGGCCTTTCCGGTCACCGCAGAAATCTGCCAGTCGAAGTCGGCATAGGTCTGGGTCGCGGCCCAGATGCTGAACATCAGGTGGTTGGGGTCGATCGGGGCGATCTGGCTGCGGTCGATCCAGGTCTGGATGCAGTCGATGTTGTGCTTGGCCTGGCCGTTGAGCCGTTCAACCAGATCAGCGCTCAGGTGCGGCGCGCCGTGCATGATTTCGCTGGCGAACACCTTGGAGGCGAAGGGCAGGTCGCGGGAGATACGGATTTTCGAGCGAATGTAGCCGCTCAGCACTTCACTGGGCACGCCGTCGGCGTTGAACGGTGTCGAGGCCTGCAGAATTGGCTCGATGATGCTTTCCAGGACCTCGCGGTAGAGGTTTTCCTTGGATTTGAAGTAGTAGTAGACGTTGGGCTTGGGCAATCCCGCCTTGGCTGCGATGTCACTGGTTTTGGTCGCAGCGAAGCCCTTGTCGGCAAATTCTTCACTGGCGGCACGCAGGATCAGTTGTTTGTTGCGCTCGCGGATAGTGCTCATAAACCAGGGGGTTCCTTGCCTGTTCTGGCGGTTGCGCATGGTAGCACCGGCCTCGCGCGACGCTCAAGAATGCCCCACGGCACGTTAGGCCGCGCTATGCTGCGCGGCATTCATTATTCGAAGGAAGCCTGATTCATGGCAGGAAGCAGTTTGCTGTTGCTGATCGACGACATTGCCGCGGTACTCGACGACGTGGCATTGATGACCAAAATGGCCGCCAAGAAGACCGCCGGCGTGCTCGGTGACGATCTGGCGCTCAATGCCCAGCAGGTTTCCGGCGTGCGTGCCGAGCGGGAAATCCCGGTGGTATGGGCGGTGGCCAAGGGCTCGTTTCTCAACAAGCTGATCCTGGTGCCCTCGGCGTTGGCCATTAGCGCGTTCATTCCGTGGCTGGTCACGCCGCTATTGATGGTCGGTGGCGCCTATCTGTGTTTCGAAGGTTTCGAGAAGCTGGCCCACAAATTCCTGCACAGCAAGGCTGAAGATCAAGCCGAACATGCTGAGCTGGTCGAGGCCGTAGCCAATCCGGCGGTCGATCTGGTGGCGTTCGAGCAGGACAAGATCAAAGGCGCCATCCGCACCGACTTCATTCTGTCGGCGGAAATCATCGCCATCACTCTGGGTACCGTGGCTGAAGCTTCGCTGACCCAGCAAGTCATCGTGCTTTCGGGCATTGCCATCGTCATGACCATCGGCGTGTATGGTCTGGTGGCCGGCATCGTCAAGCTCGACGACCTCGGTTTGTGGCTGACCCAGAAGCCTGGGCAGATGGCCAAAAGTATCGGCGCCGGGATTCTGCGTGCGGCACCGTACATGATGAAAAGCCTGTCGGTGATCGGCACGGCGGCGATGTTCCTGGTGGGTGGCGGGATTCTCACCCACGGCGTGCCGGTGGTTCATCACTGGATTGAGAGCGTCAGCGCAGGGGCGGGCGGTGCCGGGTTTATCGTGCCGACGTTGCTGAATGCGGTAGCGCGTAATGTGGCAGGTGCC
>NZ_JAHBDP010000025.1:0-6860 GCF_019956495.1 Pseudomonas sp. BF-B-26
CCCCGCACCATTCGTCGCACAAGACCAATAACAACAGGTTCGACACCATGCCCCCGCGCCCTGCCCTGTCCGGCTGATCCCGTTCGTTTTTATCCCAAATTCAGAATTTTTGTCTGCAACCCCCCACGTTGCGGCAGCGCCCCGTTTCACGCCTAAAAACTAGAGAGATCCGCACACATGACACCTTCCAACACTCAATACTGGTTCCCCAGCCTCATTGCCGTTGCACTGGCCAGTACCGCCCTGCCCGCCATGGCCGAGGAGTCAGGCTTTGTCGAAGGTGCCAAGGTCAACCTGAACCTGCGCAACTTCTATATCAATCGCAACTTCACCAACCCGACCAAAGCCCAGGGCAAGGCAGAAGAGTGGACGCAAAGCTTCATCCTCGACGCCAAGTCCGGGTTCACCCAGGGCACCGTCGGATTCGGCATGGATGTGCTGGGACTGTACTCGGTGAAACTCGACGGCGGTAAAGGCACGGGCGGCACGCAGTTGTTGCCGCTGGATCACGACGGTCGCCCGGCGGACAACTTCGGGCGCACCAACGTGGCGTTGAAGGCCAAGCTGTCGCAGACCGAAGTGAAGGTGGGCGAATGGATGCCGGTGCTGCCGATCCTGCGTTCGGACGACGGTCGTTCACTGCCACAAACCTTTCGTGGCGGCCAGATCACCTCGAAGGAAATCAACGGCCTGACGCTCTACGGCGGCCAGTTCCGCGCCAACAGTCCGCGCGACGACAGCAGCATGAACGACATGTCGATGACCGGAAAACCAGCGTTCACCTCCGACCGTTTCAACTTTCAGGGTGGCGAATACGCCTTCAACGAGAAGCGCACCCAGATCGGTGTGTGGAACGCCGAACTCAAGGACATCTACAGCCAGCAGTACGTGAATCTGATCCACAGCCAGCCCATCGGCGACTGGACCCTGGGCGCCAACCTCGGTTTCTTCTATGGCAAGGATGACGGCAGCGCCCGGGCCGGCGAGCTGGACAACAAGACCTGGTCGGGCCTGTTTTCGGCCAAATACGGCGGCAACACCTTCTATGTCGGTCTGCAAAAACTCACCGGCGACAACGCGTGGATGCGGGTCAACGGCACCAGCGGCGGCACCCTGGCCAATGACAGTTACAACGCCAGTTATGACAATGCGAAAGAAAAATCCTGGCAGGTACGCCATGACTACAACTTCGTCGCCCTCGGCATTCCCGGCCTGACCCTGATGAACCGTTACATCAGCGGCGACAACGTCCATACCGGCACCATCACCGACGGCAAGGAATGGGGCCGCGAAAGCGAACTGGGCTACACCGTTCAAAGCGGCGCACTCAAAGACCTCAACCTCAAATGGCGCAACTCGACCATTCGTCGTGACTTCAGCAACAACGAGTTCGATGAGAACCGGTTGATCGTAAGCTATCCGATCAGCTTGTTGTAAGGCGATCAGTCAGCCAGCCGCCTGTCAGGCTGGCTGGCGCTTTGCCGAGCTTCAATTACAGTGAAAAAACCTGACAGGACTCAGGCGAAATGCAGCCCTCCCCCACTTCCGTTATCTGTTGATGTTGGTCCCCAAGACTTGAGCCAGGCTGTCATCGGAAGACACCACTGATCACCAGAGGACCACCTCATGATCGCTCGACTCAAATCCGCACCCGTCTCTACCGACTGGGACGCCAAGGCTTACCAACAATTCTCGCGTCTTCGACAACGACCGGTGAGCGAACTGCTTGATCACGTTGATCTCAAACAACCCAAACGCATTTACGACCTGGGATGCGGCACCGGCATTGCGACTCAACTCTTGGCCAAGCGCTGGCCTCGAGCGCAGTTGCAGGGCATCGACAGTTCGCAGCAAATGCTGGACGAAGCCCGTTGTCTGCCGATCAAGGCGTCGTGGAAACATTGCGATCTACTCGACTGGCAACCCGAACAACCGGCGGACCTGCTGTTCGCCGCCGCCGTACTGCACTTCGTCAGTGGTCACGAACAGTTGTTGCCGCGACTGCTCGGCCAGCTCAATCCGGGTGGATGCCTGGCCGCGCACATGCCCGACTGGCGGGATGCGCTGTGGTACAAACTGATGCTCGACACCCTTGAAGAGGCAGGCCCCGGTGGCAAACCACTCGCCCCCCCGCAGTTGCGCGAGGCCATGGCGGCGCGGCCGCTGTTGTCTTTGGAAAGTTACTATCGGTTGCTTTCGCCGATCACCCAGACCCTGGATATCTGGGAGACCGAACAGCTACAGGTTGTCGACGGCAAGTCACCGATCTATGACTGGGTCAAAGTCTCGGCGCTGCGGCCGGTGATGCAGGGCCTGAAGAATGATGAACAGGCGCGGTTCATCTACCACTACCTGATGCGCGTGCATGCGCACTACCCGCCGGAGAGTGACGGGCACACGTTGTTTCCGTTCAAGCGGATTTTCATTGTGGCCACGGTTTAAACCTGTGGGAGCGGGCTTGGACTGGGCGGCATTCCGACGAAGGCGGTTTAACCTTCAACATCGATGCAAGCTGACCCACCGCTTTCGCGAGCAAGCCCGCTCCCACAGGGGATTTTAGGTGAACACAAGAATTGCGTTACAACCGGATCAGTGTGGGAGTGAGCCTGCTCGCGATGGCGGTTTAACCTTCAGCATCGATGCAAGCTGACCCACCGCTTTCGCGAGCAGGCTCGCACACAGGGGGCTTAGGTGAACACATAATTTGAATTCACACCGTAAAACTGTGGGAGTGAGCCTGCTCGCGATGGCGTCAGCTCAGACACCGCAAATCGCCAGGATCACTCCCGCGATTCAACCCCCAACTCATCCCACACCGACTCCGCCAGATGGAACGTCGCATTCGCTGCCGGAATGCCGCAGTAGATTGCGCTCTGCATGATCACTTCCTTGATCTCGCCGCGGGTCACGCCGTTGTTGGCGGCGGCGCGCAGGTGCAGTTTGAGTTCTTCGTTGCGGTTCATGCCGATCAACATAGCGATGGTGATCAGACTGCGGGTGTGGCGCGCCAGCCCCGGACGGGTCCAGATGTCGCCCCAGGCATGGCGGGTGATCATCTCCTGAAACTCCGAGTTGAACTCGGTCAGCGCATTCAGGCTGCGGTCGACGTGGGCGTCGCCGAGTACCGCGCGACGGACTTTCAGGCCCTCGTCGTAGCGTTGTTTCTCGTCCACAACAATCCCCTTAATGAGCTGACAAAAACGCCAACACGCGCTCGCTGAACGCAGCACCGGCCTGAACGTTGGACAGGTGCGCGGCGTAGAACTCGGCGTACTCGGCGCCCTGCACGTGTTCCTGAATGAAGTGCCCACCGGACGGCGGCGTGACCGCGTCTTCGGTGCCGGCGATGACCAGCAGCGGCACCTTGATCGAGGACAGCTGATCGCGGAAATCGGCATCGCGCACGGCGGCACAATTCGCGGCATAGCCTTCAGGCGAGGTGGCCGCGAGCATGTCCGTAATTTTTTTCGCCGCAGCAGGATTGGCTTCAGCAAAATCCGCGGTGAACCAGCGCGCAATCGACGCATCACGCAAAGCGACCATGGCGGCCGGACCGTCACGCAGCACGGTTTCAATGCGCGGGTTCCACACCGACGGATCGCCGATTTTCGCCGCGGTGTTGCACACCACCAGTTTGTTCAGGCGATCACCCGCGTTGATCCCCAGCCACTGGCCAATCAGCCCGCCCATGGACAGACCGCAGAAATGCGCGCGTTCGATGTGCAACGCGTCCAGCAACGCCAGCACGTCATGGCCCAGTTGCTCGATGTTGTACGGCCCGGGCGTGACCAGCGATTGGCCATGGCCCCGGGTGTCGAAACGCAGCACACGGAAATGCTCGGTGAACGCCGCAATCTGCGCGTCCCACATGTGCAGGTCGGTGCCCAGCGAGTTGGACAGCACCAGCACCGGCGCATCCGCCGGGCCATCAAGTTGGTAATGTAGTTCGCCCTCGGCGAGTTGTACGAAAGCCACAGCAATCTCCTTCAGGCAGTCAACGCAGAATGTTCAGCCACCGCTCGCTCGACCCAGGTATGGGCCTGACCGAGGTAATGGGCGGGGTCCAGCAAATGATCGAGTTCAGCATCCGACAGTTCGGCGGTCACCTGCGGCTCGTCGCCGAGTACCGCTCGCAGATGACGTCGTTCAGCCACCGCACGCTTGCAGCATTGCTCCAGCAAATGGTGCGCAGTGTCGCGCCCCACTCGTTGAGCGAGGACGATGCTCACCGCTTCGGCGAGCACCAGGCCTTGGGTCAGATCGAGGTTGCGGGCCATGCGTTCGGCGTCCACTTCCAGTCCGTCCGCCATCAGCATCGCTTGTTTCAAACTGCCGGACACCAGGCAGCAAATCTCCGGCAGGGTTTCCCACTCGGCATGCCACAGGCCCAGGCTGCGCTCGTGTTCTTGAGGCATGGCGCTGAACAGCGTCGAGAGCAAACCCGGAACGCGCGTCGCAGCACCGATCAGTACCGCCGCGCCCACCGGGTTGCGCTTGTGCGGCATGGTTGAAGAGCCGCCCTTGCCCGGCGCGGAAGGTTCGAACGCTTCAGCGGCTTCGGTCTGCATCAACAGGCTGATATCACGGCCCAGTTTGCCGAGGCTGCCGGCGATCAATCCCAGTACCGAGCCGAACTCCACCAAGCGGTCTCGCTGGGTGTGCCAAGGTTGATCCGGAAGTGTCAGTTTCAATTCTTCAGCCAGCGCGTGGGCAATCGGCATCGCCTGCTCGCCGAGGGCCGCGAGGGTTCCGGAGGCGCCGCCAAATTGCAGCACCAGCAGTCGCGGTTTGAGTTGTTGCAGACGTTGCCGGCTGCGAGTGACAGCGCCCAGCCAACCGGCGATTTTCATGCCGAGGGTGACGGGTGTCGCGTGCTGCAACCAGGTGCGCCCGGCCAGCGGTGTGGCGACGTAGCGCAACGCCTGGGTCGCCAGCGTTTCGCCCAGTTGCACCAGATCGTTTTCGATCAGCTCCAGTGCCCCACGCAGTTGCAACACCAGACCGGTGTCCATCACGTCCTGGCTGGTCGCGCCCAGATGCACATAGCGCTCGGCTTCGGCATGGTTGGCCGCGATCTGTTTACCCAACGCCTTGACCAACGGAATGGCCGAATTGCCGGCCGTGGCAATCGCCTCGCCGAGCGCCGCGAAGTCGTAATGCCCGGCCTGACAGGCCGCTTCAATCGGCGCGACAGCCGTTTGCGGAATCAGCCCGACTCGCGCCTCGGCCCGAGCCAGCGCCGCTTCAAAATCAAGCATCGCTTGAACCCGACCCTGATCGCAGAACACCTCACGCATGTCGCGGGCAGTGAAATAGGCATCGAACAATTGATTGCCCGGTCGCTCGTTCATAAACAGTCCCTGGAGGCGTGGGCCGGTCAGGCCCACGGGTAAAGATCAAAGGTCGTTTTCCAAATACTTCGCCTGTTTCGGCAAGCGCAGGCTGAACAGGAACGCCACCGCCATCATCACCGTCACGTACCAGTAGAAGGAGTTTTCCATGCCCCCGGCTTTGAGGCTCAGGGCCACGTATTCCGCCGAACCGCCGAAGATTGCATTCGCCACCGCATACGCCAGGCCGACGCCCAAGGCGCGCACCTCCGGCGGGAACATTTCGGCTTTTACCAGGCCGCTGATGGAGGTGTAAAAACTGACGATCGCCAGCGCCACGGTAATCAGTACGAAGGCCAGAAACGGACTGCTGACGCTTTTCAGACTCAACAGAATCGGCACGGTGAACAGCGTACCGAGGGCGCCGAACCACAGCATCGAGTTACGTCGGCCGATCTTGTCCGCGAGCATGCCGAACAACGGCTGCATGCACATATAAAGGAACAGCGCGCCGGTCATGATGTAGCTGGCGGTCTTGGCCTGCATGCCGGCGGTGTTCACCAGATATTTCTGCATGTACGTGGTGAAGGTGTAGAAAATCAGCGAGCCACCAGCGGTGTAACCGAGCACGGTGATGAACGCCGCTTTATGGTCGCGGAACAGCGCACGGATGCTGCCGGCGTCCTTGTTTGCGCGCATTTCCTTGCTGGTGGTTTCCTTGAGCGAACGACGCAGGAACAGCGAAATCAACGCCGCCAACGCACCGACGACAAACGGGATCCGCCAGCCATAGGCGCGCAAATCATCCTCAGTGAGGAACTGTTGCAGGATTACCACCAGCGACACCGCCAGCAACTGCCCGCCAATCAGCGTCACGTACTGGAACGAGGCGAAGAAACCGCGCTGGCCCTTAAGGGCCACTTCACTCATGTAGGTCGCGGTGGTGCCGTACTCACCGCCCACCGACAACCCCTGAATCAGGCGGGCGAACAGCAGCATGATCGGCGCCCAGACGCCGATGTCCTTGTAGGTCGGCAGGCAAGCGATGAGTAACGAACCGAAGCACATCATCAGAATCGAGATCAACATCGAATTCTTGCGCCCATGCTTGTCCGCCAGCCGGCCAAAGATCCAGCCGCCGATGGGCCGCATCAGGAACCCGGCGGCGAATACACCAGCCGTATTCACCAGCTGCACAGTCGGGTTATCGGACGGGAAAAAGGCAGGGGCGAAATAGATCGCACAGAAGGCGTAGACGTAGAAGTCGAACCATTCGACGAGGTTGCCGGACGAGGCGCCGACAATCGCGAAGATCCTTTTACTGCGCTCTTCGCCGGTGTAGTGCGCTGTAGTAGCGGTATCAGTTGTCATTGTTTTTTACTCAATGGGGACTGTGAGAGTCTAGACACACTTTGCAACAGCCCCGTTCCACAGATAGATCAGTAACACAAATCCCCATGTGGGAGCGGGCTTGCTCGCGAAGGCGTCATGTCAGTCAATACAGATGCTGCCTGACACACCGCCTTCGCG
>NZ_JAHBDP010000026.1:0-6198 GCF_019956495.1 Pseudomonas sp. BF-B-26
CGGTGTGTCAGCTGGCATCAATGCTGAATGACACACCGCTTTCGCGAGCAAGCCCGCTCCCACAGGGGATGTGTGTTTAAGCCGCGATTGCGGGGCGCAGTGGTTCCGGTTGCGTCTGCGGAATCGCCCCAAACAACGCCTTCTGCACCGCCTGCTGTGCCTCGAACGCCAGTGCCGCACGCTCGCGACCTTCACACGCGATCGGCTTGAGCAAATGAATCTCCACGTCCCCCCGATCATTTGCAAACAAGCGCATCAAGTGCGAGAGCAAATCATCATCGCCAATGAACGGCGCCAGCGAATCGAGCTTCCCGTCGCGCAGATAACGAATCGCCACCGGCTGCAACTTCACTTCGGAGTCGATTGCCGCAGACAGCAATCGACCGTGGAAAGTACGCAACGAGCGGCCATCGGTGGTGGTGCCTTCCGGGAACATCAGCAGCGGATGTTCCTGCTCCAGATGACGGGTCATCTGTTTGCGGATCAACTGGCTGTCGCCCGACCCTCGACGGATAAACAGGCTGCCAGCCTTGGCCGCCAACCAGCCCGCCACCGGCCAGGTGCGCACTTCGGCCTTGGACAGGAACGACAGCGGCGTGAGCATGCCCAGCAGCGGAATGTCGGTCCAGGACACATGATTGCTGACCCAGAGCATCGGCGCCTTCGGCAATTCACCGTGCACGGTCACGCGAAAGGGCAGGGCATTGCTCAGGCGAGCCATGAAAAATCGCGACCAGCGCTGGCGACGGACCATCGAATGAGCAATCCCCAGGCGTTCGAACAACCCGAATACACCGGCCATGCTCAACCCCAGCGCCACCACCACCAACACTCGCGCAATCCGCGCGTACACCCGTAACCGACTCATCACACGGCCGCCTTGAAGTGCTTGGCATAACGCGGGCAGAGCTCGTCGCGCTTGAGCAGGATGAACACGTCGGCGACCTGGAAATCTTCGTCCCAGCAGGGCTCGCCGCAGATCTTCGCGCCAAGGCGCATGTAGGCCTTGAGCAGCGGTGGCATTTCGGCGATGACGTTGGACGGGATGTCGAGGCTCGGCAGCGGCTTTTTCGGTTCGGCCCGCAGGTGTTCAGTGCACAGGTAACGTTCGCGCAAGCGCTGCATGATCGCGTGGGCTTGAATGCCGCCGTCCTGCATCGGGATGCTCGCGCAACCCATCAAATAGCTGTAGCCGCCCTGGTTCAGCACTTCGGCCAGCTCGCCCCAGAGTACGGCGATGGTGCCGCCGTTACGGTAGGCCGGGTCGACGCAAGTGCGACCGATTTCCAGGATCGGGCCTTTGAGATGGACCAGGCCATGCAGGCTGAATTCTTCTTCGCTGTAGAACTTGCCCAGGCTGCTGGCGGCGGTGTGGTCGAGCAAACGGGTAGTCGCCACCAGTCGCCCGGTGTTCAAGTCACGCACGCCGATGTGGGCGCAGTGAACATCATAGTCATCCATGTCCAGACCCAGCTCCGCGCCTTTGAGCTTGGCGTTGAATTCGCCGCTGAACACGTTGAAGCGCAGGGCCTGGGCTTCCTGCAAGGCCTCGGCGCCCACCAGGCGTTCGGCTTGCAGGCGGCGTTCATTGCCGGTGTCGCTGATGCGGGCGATCTGAGTCATTGCGAATCTCCGTACGGGCCGGTCACCCGTCTTGGGTTGCAGCCGATCGACTTTCTTTATGCAGCCGTGTTGTGCAAAGTCAGGCTATGTAGCCCCGGTGTCATCGCCATGAAGCTTTGGTGATGCTTATATGACAGCCTTTGAGGAGCCTCTTATGCTCTGGCAAAACCTGCTGCGCCGCTGTGAACGTCTGCCCGCCAACCCGGACCTGAGCGAGGGTTTCGCGACCTTGTTGCACCCGTTGGGCAACGTCACGCCGTTCGAACTGGCGGTGGCCGGCGGGCGTTTGATGTCGACGCCGGGACTGGCGTTTCTGGTGGGCTATCAGGCGGCGTTGCGCATGCTCTGGCCGAGCGCGCCGTTGAGTCTCGGCGCGTTGTGCGCGACCGAACAGCGCAGCCTGCGGGTGGCGGACATGCAGACCCGTCTGCACGATTTGCGCCTGAGCGGGCGCAAGGATTTTGTCACCGCAGGCGATGCCGCCGATTGGCTGCTGATCGCTGCTCGCAGTGAAGCCCCCGACGAAAAACCGCGCCTGAGCCTGGCGGTGGTTTATCCCGGTGAACCGGGCGTGCGTCTGGAGAAGCTACCGGCGATCCCGTTGATGCCAGACATCAGCCATGGTCGGCTGTTTCTCGATAACGCTCAGTGCGAACTGTTGGCGGGGGATGGCTGGGAGGCCTACATCAAACCGTTTCGCACCCTTGAAGACATTTACGTTCTGAGCGCCATGACCGCCTGGCTGTACGGCATCGGTCAGGACAGCGACTGGCCGCAAGCCTTGCAACTGCGTTTGCTGGCGCTGCTGGCCGGGTGCGCGGAAGTCAGCCGGCAGGCGCCGAATAATCCGTCCGGGCACGTGTTGCTCGGTGGCTTGTTTGCGCAGTTCGATGGGCTCAAGGCTGAGGTGACTCAGGCACTGGCCGATGGCCCGCCGCAGTGGGCGGCGATGTGGCAGCGTGATCAGGGAGTGATGGATCTGGCGGCGGGGGCGCGGGGGAAGCGGTTGGCCAAGGCACTCGCGGGATCTTCGCTGGATTGACGGGCCCCTTCGCGAGCAAGCCCGCTCCCACAGTGAGCGGTGGTGCGACGCAAATGGTGAACAACACACAATCCCTGTGGGAGCGGGCTTGCCCGCGAAGGCGACCTCATTGGCAACACAAATCCCGGAACTGTCATCAATGGCGACTAGGCTCAGCAGGTCCATCCCTCCGAGCCCCCACCATGTTCAAAGGCTTGTCCCTGATCTTTATGCTCCTGCTCAGCCTCACGGCCCACGCCGAATACTGGCCTGCCGAGCAATGGCCAACCGGTCCGACAGTCAGCGGGCCGGCGCTTCAAGCGCTGGAAACTTACGCCTTCCCACCCCGTGATGAGGCCACCCGAAAAGGCATCCGCACCGACGCCTTGCTGGTGATCCGCGACGGTCAACTGATCTACGAACGCTACGCCGGCCCGACCACCGCCGACACCCCGCACTTGACCTGGTCCATCAGCAAAAGCCTGATGGCCACGGTCCTCGGCGTGGCCTATGGCGAAGGCCTGTTCAAGCTCCAGGACCCGGTGCAGACATTTTATCCACCGCTGGAAAAACACCCGACGATGACCATGGCCGACCTGCTGCACTGGGCCTCGGGTCTGGACTGGCAGGAGGACTATGAGTACGCGCCGTTGAAATCCTCGGTGGTCGCGATGCTCTACACCCGTGGCCACCCGGACATGGCCGCGTTCACCGCCGATCACGGTGAATACGCCAAACCCGGTCAGGCATTCCGTTACTCCAGCGGTGACAGCAATTTGTTATCCGCTGCGCTGAAAACCATCGTCGGCCCGACCCGCTATCCGGACTATCCATGGACGGCTCTGTTCGAGCCCTTGGGGATTCGTCACGCTGTCTGGGAAACCGACGCCACGGGAACCTTCGTCGCTTCGTCCTACGCCTATCTCACTGCCCGGGACCTCGCGCGAGTTGGTCTGCTGATGGCCCGCGACGGCCGCTGGGGCGAGCGGCAATTGCTGCCCAAGGACTGGGTCATTTTTAACCGCGAACCGTTCGCCCGCTATCAAGCCAATCAGGACGACGCGGTGCCCGGCGGCCATTGGTGGCTTAACCGCGCGGTGGAAGGCGCCGCAAAACCCTGGCCCGATGCACCCGCCGACACCTTCGCCGCGCTGGGTCATTGGGGGCAGGCGATGTACGTGATTCCCAGCGAACACCTGGTGATCGTGCGCTACGGCGATGACCGCGACGGCAGCTATCGGCACAACGAATTGCTCAAGCTCGCGCTCCAGGCATTTGCCGCGAAGGTGCTGCCATGAAACGTCGCAGCTTTGTTCGTCGTCGACCGTTCAGCACGCTGTTGTTGATCCTGTCGATCGCCTTGCTCGGCTGGATCTGGCAAGAGCGCGTGGCGCTGTGGGCATTCCCGGACATCATCAGCGGCTATACCGCCAAGGAATATTGTTCGTGCCGTTACGTGATGAACAACCCGGCCGAGTATTGCCACAGCTATGTGAAGCAGTGGCTGCCGACCAGTGGCTTTACTGATGACCCCGCCAGCAAACGCGTCACCGTCAGCGGCATGGGCCGCAACAACAGCGCGCAATGGATCAGCGAACGCCAAGGTTGCCGTCTGTCACCCTGACTTCGGCGAGTTGGGCTTTTGTAGGGAATGTGTTTGACCCAAGATCCGTGGCATTAGAGTTTGCAACCTGCCTCAGGCCAGTTAAGGTTCAGCTCACGTTTATCTGCCCCACGAGTCTCTATGTTCAACCGCGTCCTCTGCAAAACCCTCGCCTTTCTGCTGTTGGCCAGCGCCACGCTGTCGGCCCACGCCGATTGGTATCTGGATGGCGAGTCCTCGCGGCTGTCATTCATCAGCACCAAAAACACCAGTATCTCCGAGGTGCAGCGCTTTCTGGTGCTGCACGGCAAGGTCGATCCCAAAGGCCTGGCCGAGGTGGAAGTCGAGCTGGACTCGGTCAACAGTGGCATCCCGCTGCGCGATGAACGCATGCGCAAGGACCTGTTTGAAATCCAGACTTTCCCCCAAGCGCTGATCACCACGCAGATCGATCTGCGGCCAATCAACGATCTGGCGCCCGGCGCGCAACTTGAATTGCGCCTGCCGCTGACCGTCAACCTGCATGGCAAACAACACGAATACAACGCCGAACTGCTGGCGACTCGTCTCGATGACCGGCGCTTCCAGGTGGTGACCCTCGAACCGCTGATCATCAATGCCGCGGATTTCGACCTGGCCCCCGGTCTGGAAAGTTTGCGCAAGGTCGTCGGTTTGTCGGCCATCAGTCTGTCGGTACCGGTGGGTGCGGTACTGATTTTCACGGCGCGCTGACATGGCCGGCGCAATTTTCCCCTGGCGTGAAGGCAACCGTTTTGAACTGTTGATCGACGGTCCGCAGTTTTTTCCACGGATGTTGGTCGCGATTGCCCGCGCCGAAGAGCAGGTCGAGCTGGAGCTGTACCTGGTGGAGGCGGGTGCCTGTGCCGAGGCGATGGTTCAGGCGTTGGTCCAGGCAGCCGAACGTGGCGTGCGCGTGCGCTGCCTGTTCGATGATTACGGCAGCCTCGCGTTCACCCTGACCTTGCGTCGGCGATTGATGGCGGCGGGCGTGGAACTGCGTTTCTACAATCGCCTGAGCTGGCGGCGCTGGGTGGGTAACTTCTACCGCGATCACCGCAAGTTGTTGCTGGTCGATCAGAGCATGGCCGTGGTGGGCGGCACCGGGGTGACCGATGAATTCTGGACGCCGGGCGAAGACACCAGCGAATGGCACGAAGTGATGGTGGAAATCACCGGCCCCTTGGTCATCGACTGGCAGCTGCTGTTCGACCGTCAATGGATTGCCAACCGCCATCGGCGCGCCTGGAAACCCGCTTCGCATTTCGGCCTGCCGCGTCTGCCACGCGTGCCATCGATGGGCGAGGGCATGGGCCGGGTCGCCTATGCCGACGCCCGCCAGCACCGGGACATCCTGCAATCGTTGACTCGCGCACTGAACAGTGGCCAGCAACGAATCTGGCTGGCGACGCCGTATTTCCTGCCGACCTGGAAAGTCCGCCGCTCACTGCGCCGGGCAGCGGGCCGCGGTGTTGACGTGCGTCTGCTGCTGACCGGGCCACGCACCGATCACCCGTCGGTGCGCTACGCCGGGCATCGCTACTACCCGCGATTGCTCAAGGCCGGGGTGGCGATCTTCGAATACCAGCCGTGTTTCCTGCACTTGAAAATGGTCCTGATCGACGACTGGGTGAGCATCGGCTCGTGCAATTTCGATCACTGGAATTTGCGCTTCAATCTGGAAGCCAACCTGGAAGCACTGGACCCGGGGCTGACGCGTGCGGTGGCGGCAAGTTTCGAGAGGGACTTTGCGCAGAGCCAGGAAGTCAGCCTGGAAGCATGGCAACGCCGGCCGCTGTGGCGGCGGGTGAAGCAAAGGATTTGGGGATGGGTGGATCGACTGGTGGTGAATCTGCTGGATCGACGCGGATAGTCGTCACACCAAAAACCACTGTGGGAGCGGGCTTGCTCGCGAAAGCGGACTTTCAGTCAG
>NZ_JAHBDP010000027.1:0-5916 GCF_019956495.1 Pseudomonas sp. BF-B-26
GCCTCAGTCAACGATAATGTTGAATGTGACACCGCCTTCGCGAGCAAGCCCGCTCCCACATGGAAAAACAAAAGGCCGCTTGGCGGTTATGCCAAGCGGCCTTGAGAAGTGCTGACCAGACGCGTCAGCTCAAATCATTTAGTCCAATCTGCAACGCGTTCCGGGTGTTTGGCGACCCAATCCTTCGCAGCGGCTTCAGGTTTGGCACCATCCTGAATCGCCAACATGACTTCGCCGATTTCGTCTTTCGACGCCCACTGGAAGTTCTTCATGAACTTGGCAACTTCCGGAGCCTTGGTTGCCAGTTCTTTACTGCCGATGTTGTTTACAGTTTCAGCCGCGCCATAAACGCCTTTCGGGTCGTCCAGGAAGCGCAGTTTCCACTTGGCGAACATCCAGTGCGGCACCCAACCGGTGACAGCAATGGATTCGTTTTTCTTCTCGGCACGGGTCAGCTCGGCAATCATGCCGGCGCCGGAACTGGCCTTGAGTTGATAGCCGGTCAGATCGTAGTCCTTGATGGCCTGCTCGGTCTTGAGCATCACACCCGAACCAGCGTCGATGCCGACAATGCGACCTTTGAAGCTGTCGTCGGTTTTCAGATCGGCAATACTTTTAGCTTTGACGTACTCCGGCACGATCAGGCCAATTCTTGCGTCCTTGAAGTTCGGACCGTAATCGACGACTTGATCCTTGTTCTTGGTCCAGTATTCACCATGAGTCACGGGCAGCCACGCAGACATCATGGCATCGAGCTTGCCTGTGGCCACACCCTGCCACATGATCCCGGTGGCGACTGCTTGCAGTTTCACGTCATAACCGAGTTTCTGCCTGATCACTTCAGCGGCCACGTTGGTCGTGGCAACACTGTCCGACCAGCCGTCAACATAACCGATAGTCACTGCCTTGCCTTCAGCGCTGGCCACAGTAGAACTGATCGCCAGCACCAAAGCGGCACCTGCGCCCAAGAGTCGTCGCATCTTCATCGTTACTTCCCCGAAAGTGCTGCGCTCGACGGATGCCGAGTCGCGTCAACGTATTGTTATGGTGCACAGCGCCCCCATCACGCCCACCGCAAACTCATCCGAACATCAGCGGAGTACTGACGTCTCGATAATCAACCTCAAGACAATGGCGACCTTCTCTGCCAGCGACCTCAAGGCATCGAGAAACGACATCAGAACGCCATTAATTTAGACCACCGGAAGTCTGCCCGCCAATCCGCCCAAACTTTGCATGTCAAAAGTATGCAGGCCACCAAGCACGCGGCAAATGAAGGTAACATGCGCGGCTTTGCTCCCAGACGGCCTGACCATGCCCGCGACATCCCGCTTTCCTTTTTTTGCTTATCTATTCGCCTGCCTGCTGGGGCTTTTTGCCCTGGGTGGCTTCTGGTATGGCCTCGGTAAACCGGTGGTGCTGCCGGATGTGGCCAGCGCGACGCACAAGCTGCAATGCGCCTCCTACACCCCGTTCGACAAGGACCAATCGCCGTTCGATCAGCCGTTCAAGCTGCGCCCCGAGCGCATGGACGCCGACCTCGCGCTGCTGGCCAAAAGCTTCGAATGCATCCGCACCTATTCCATGACCGGCCTGGAGGCGCTGCCTGATCTGGCGCGCAAGCATGGTCTGAA
Source organism: Pseudomonas sp. BF-B-26 (assembly GCF_019956495.1). NCBI lineage: Bacteria > Pseudomonadati > Pseudomonadota > Gammaproteobacteria > Pseudomonadales > Pseudomonadaceae > Pseudomonas > Pseudomonas sp. BF-B-26. Next base: position 1,635 of record NZ_JAHBDP010000027.1, read on the forward strand.
GCTGATGATCGGTGCCTGGGTCAACAGCAACCCGGTCGATACCGAGAAAGAGGTCGACCTGCTGATCGCCTCGGCGAATGCCAACGCCGACGTGGTGACCGCGGTTATCGTCGGCAACGAGACCTTGCTGCGCAAGGAAGTCACTGGCGCGCAACTGGCCAAGCTTATTAACAAGGTAAAAAGCCAGGTCAAACAACCTGTCACTTACGCCGACGTCTGGGAGTTCTGGCTCAAGCACCCGGAAATCGCCCCTGCGGTGGATTACCTGACCATCCATTTGTTGCCGTACTGGGAAGATGACCCGTCGAATATCGACGCCGCCCTGCAGCATGTGGCCGAGGTACGTCAGGTGTTCGGCAACAAGTTCGCACCCAAGGACGTGATGATTGGCGAAACCGGCTGGCCCAGCGAAGGCCGTCAGCGTGAAACCGCCCTGCCGAGCCGGGTCAATGAAGCCAAGTTCATTCGCGCTTTTGTCATCATGGCGGAGCAGCAAGGCTGGCATTACAACCTGATCGAAGCCTTCGACCAGCCGTGGAAACGCGCCAGCGAAGGTGCGGTCGGTGGTTACTGGGGGCTGTTCGATGCCGATCGCCAGGACAAGGGCGTGCTCGCCGGTCCGGTGTCGAACGTGCCTTACTGGACGCAATGGCTGACGGTGGGTGGTTTGATTTTCCTTGGCACGTTAATCCTCGGCGGCCGTGTCCGCAGCACTCGCGCAGCGCTGGTTCTACCGCTGCTCGGTGCGCTGGCCGCTTGCTCGATTGGCGCCTGGGGCGACCTGGCCCGTGTCACTACGCGGTTTACCAGTGAGTGGTTGTGGGTCGCTTTGCTGACAGCGCTGAATGTGTTGGTGCTGGCCCATGCGGCACTGACCCTGAGCGCTCGCACCGGCTGGCGCGGACGCGCGTTCAATGCATTGGAACGTCGGGCGGGCTGGTTGCTCGCGGTGGCCGGGTTTGCCGCTGCGGTGACGATGCTGGAGCTGGTGTTCGACCCGCGTTATCGCAGTTTCCCGAGTGTCGCGTTCATCCTGCCGGCGCTGGTTTATCTGTGCCGCCCGGTGAGTGTGCCGCGCCGGGAGATTGCCCTGCTGACCTTCATCATCGGTGCAGGCATTGCGCCGCAGCTTTATCGTGAAGGCTTGCAGAATCAGCAGGCCTGGGGTTGGGCGCTGGCGAGTGTGTTGATGGTTGCAGCGTTGTGGCGCAGTTTGCGGGTTCGTAAAAGCTGATCTTCATTGCGGCTGCCGGCCTCTTCGCGAGCAAGCCCGCTCCCACAGGGATCTTTGTCGTACACAAATTCTGTGTTCGCTGAAGAACCCTGTGGGAGCGGGCTTGCTCGCGAAGACTGACCATCAGACGCTGCGGGAAGCCCGGACCAGACGCAATCCAGCAATCACCACCGCAAAAACAGCCAACGTCGTGTTGTACAACGCCAACGCCGGAAACCCGAACACCAGCGCCAGCACCGCCAACCACCACCCGGCCCGGCCCGGCAGCACAAACCCGATTACGGCTGCCGCCAATGCCGCGAAGCCCAAGACATTGAAGTGAATCATCAAGCCCAGGCTCGAACGAACCTGGCATTCCCAGCGGCTCGCTTCGTCCACGCAGATGCCGACCCATTGAGCATCCTCCATAAAGCCATAACGCGCGCCATAACTGGCGGCCAGCCATAACGGCAGGAGAACGAGCAGCAGAATCACAGGCAGACGGCGGGACATGAAACACTCCAATAAACGAAAACGGCGGCCAGCTTAATCCCCCGCCAGCGCTAAGCAAACGCATGTGACAGATAATTGGCCACCAAATCGCTGCAAAGTGTATCGTCCAGCTACTATTACTCCGAAATTAGCCCTGATTGGTGCCGACCCATGGCACTTTGGCGCAAACCCCGTGGTCATAGCCTGCGAACTTCATTTGGCACCTTTCTCTAAGGGATCTAGTCATGCTCCGTTCCTTGCGCTTCGCCGCCCTGTTTGGCGGCCTTATTTTGAGTGCGTCCGCACTGGCGGCGGACATCGACGCCGCCAGTTATGGCTACCCCTTGACCAACCCGTTCGAGGCGACCATCGCGACGACACCGCCGGACCTGCGTCCGGACTTGCCGCTGGACGATGACATCAATCAGGAAACCCGTAGCGTCAGGTTACGCCCGGAGCGTGAATTCGATTTGCCGGACAACTTCTGGCCAGTGAAGAAACTCACCTACCGCATCGCCACCCAGGATAAAGCCGCTCCGCTGATTTTCCTGATCGCCGGTACCGGCGCGCGCTATGACAGCAGCCTTAACGAATACCTGAAGAAGCTCTACTACAAGGCCGGCTACCACGTGGTGCAACTGTCGTCGCCCACCAGCTTCGACTTCATGAGCGCCGCCTCACGCTTTGCCACACCCGGCATCACCAAGGAAGACGCCGAGGACATGTACCGGGTGATGCAGGCCGTACGGGCACAAAACCCGCATGTGGACGTTACCGATTACTACCTGACCGGCTACAGCCTGGGCGCACTGGATGCGGCGTTCGTCGCGCACCTGGATGAAACCCGCCGCAGCTTCAACTTCAAGAAAGTCTTGCTGCTCAACCCACCGGTCAACCTCTACACCTCGATCACCAACCTCGACAAGCTGGTCCAGACCGAGGTCAAGGGCATCAACAACAGCACAACGTTCTATGAACTGGTGCTGAACAAACTGACTCGCTACTTCCAGCAGAAAGGCTACATCGACCTCAACGATGCCCTGCTCTACGACTTCCAGCAGTCCAAGCAGCACCTGAGCAACGAACAGATGGCCATGCTGATCGGCACTTCGTTCCGCTTCTCGGCAGCCGACATTGCCTTCACCTCGGACCTGATCAACCGCCGCGGCCTGATCACTCCCCCGAAATACCCGATCACCGAAGGCACCACCCTCACGCCGTTCCTCAAACGCGCGCTGCAGTGCGATTTCGACTGTTACATCACCGAACAGGTCATCCCGATGTGGCGCGCCCGCACCGACGGCGGCAGCCTGCTGCAACTGATCGACCAGGTCAGTTTGTACGCGCTCAAGGATTACCTGCACGACAGCCCGAAAATCGCCGTCATGCATAACGCCGACGACGTGATTCTCGGCCCTGGCGACCTTGGGTTCCTGCGCAAGACCTTTGGCGATCGTTTGACCGTTTATCCACTGGGCGGCCATTGCGGCAACCTTAATTACCGCGTCAACAGCGACGCCATGCTGGAGTTCTTCCGTGGCTAAATACCTCCTGCTTATCGCAGCGCTACTCTGCGCAGGCGTCGCCAATGCCGACAACAGCAAAGCCAACGCACCGGTTGTGATTGACAGTGACGGCTTCAAGGAGCCGCTGAGCAAACTCAAATTCAACCCGGGGCTGGATCAGCGCGAGTTCGAACGCTCGACGCTTAGCGCGCTGGCCGTCTACGACCCGCTGGAAGAGTGGAACCGCCGCGTCTACCACTTCAATTACCGTTTCGACCAATGGGTGTTCCTGCCGGTGGTCAATGGCTATCGCTACATCACGCCGAGTTTCCTGCGCACCGGTGTCAGCAACTTCTTCAATAACCTCGGTGATGTGCCGAACCTGTTGAACAGCTTGCTGCAGTTCAAGGGGCAGCGTTCGATGGAAACCACCGCACGCCTGCTCCTCAACACCACCATAGGCATCGCCGGTCTGTGGGACCCGGCCACCGCCATGGGCCTGCCGCGCCAGAGCGAAGACTTCGGCCAGACGCTGGGCTTCTACGGTGTGCCGGGCGGCGCCTACTTCGTGTTGCCGATCCTCGGCCCTTCGAACATCCGCGACACCGGGGGCCTGGCGGTCGATTTCACCGCAGAGTCGGCGATCAACTTCCTGAACGTCTCCGATGTCAGCGAAAACCACCCGGAAATCTGGGTCCTGCGTGGCATCGACAAGCGCCACCAGAACAGCTTCCGCTATGGCCAGCTGAACTCGCCATTCGAGTACGAGAAAGTGCGCTACGTCTACACCGAGTCGCGCAAGTTGCAGATCGCCGAGTAAGTCATCGGCAACAAAAAAGGCCATTCGATGCGAATCGAATGGCCCTTTTCATGTCAGTCACAAATCAAATGTGGGAGCAGGCTTGCTCGCCAAGGCGGAGTGTCATTGAGCATAGCTGTCGACTGACACTCCGCCTTCGCGAGCAAGCCCGCTCCCACATTTCGGACGGTACCCGGCTTCAGCCTTTAATCGCCTTGAAGAGCTTGCTGACAACCATCACACCCGCCAACACCACCGCACCCGCCACAATCC
>NZ_JAHBDP010000028.1:0-5907 GCF_019956495.1 Pseudomonas sp. BF-B-26
GGTGCCTGTATCACAAGGAAAATCAGGTTCCGTACGACCTGCCGGCGAACAAAACCCGCACCGTATTCAAAACCCTCAGCTCCCCGGGGGGCGGTGGGTTTAATGAATTGCGGATTGAAGACAAGAAAGGTGCCGAGCAGATCTTTATTCATGCCCAGCGCGATTGGGATGAAAACATTGAGCATGATCAGAAAATTCGGGTTGGGAATGAACGGCATGACACGGTGGAGAAGAACACTTACACCGAACTGAAGGCTGAAGAGCATCGCACCACGATTGCTGATCGCAAGACTGAAGCGCGGCTGGATGATCACCTGACGATTGGGCAGAACCAGCATGTGAAGCTGGGGACTGCGCAGCTGACTAGCGTTGGGAAAGAGATTCATCTGAAGGCTGGGGACAAGATTGTTATCGAAGCCGGGATGGAACTGACAGTAAAAGCAGGTGGCAGCTTCATCAAGCTGGATGCGGGCGGGATTACGGTTGTTGGGCCGGTGGTGAAAATTAATGCTGGCGGGTCGGCGGGGAGTGGGACCGGGATTGGAATCAAGATTCCAGGTTTGCCAGGACTGGCTGATGCAGCCAAGGCCGGAGCGGTGTTAGAGGCGGCGAAAGCCAACCCGACCTGGCTCGAGTTGAATCTGCACTACAGCAACCTTGAGCCGGTCCCGGGAGCTTCGTACCGTGTCGAGTTCGCCGATGGTTCGAGCCGTGAAGGTGTTCTCGATGCCAAGGGCTTCGCTCGGCTGGAAGATGTGCCGCAAGGGCCGGCTGAAGTTTATTACGGTGAAGACCCAAGACCTTTCGACCGCAAATCGGTCAAGGTGCTGGAAAGTTCCGATGACAAGGTCAACGCAGACCTTCGTAAACTTGGGCTGGACCCTGGCCAAGTCGATTTACAAGCACTTATTGAGCAAGCCGCAGGGAGGCTGATATGAGCGACGATTTACAAACCGCTGATGCCGCAGGAGAAGCAGACCGCAAGGCCGCCTACCAAGAAGCGGCCGTCGAATTAGCCAAGGGCATTGCTCTGGGAGCCGTGCCGTTCCTCGGCCAGGCCATCGATGCCTACGATACGGTGGAGTCATCCATCGTGCTTTACAACACCGAATCTGCAGATGGGAAGGAAGATGCCAAATTTGACCTGCTGATGGCTGTCATTGGCTGGATCCCAGGCCCCGGCGATGGTCTGAAGAAAAGCTTGCGCATAGTCAACCGCGACCCTCAGCGTTTCGCGCCTGTGCTGTTCGACCTTCTGCGCTTCGTGCTGCAAGAATGTGGCATCAAAACTAGCCCCGAAGAACTGCTCGAACAAATTTTCGACGCCTCTAAGCTGCGTGCTGAACTGGACGACATCATCAGTGGGGTAAAAGGCTCTTCCACCTTCCAAAGCCTGCCCAACTGGACCCAATCAACCGTTGTCACTGTGCTCGCTACTGCCCGCGACAATATGCCGGAGATGATCGGTCTCGTTGAGCGACGTTTGCTCAAGTGGAAGGGAATGCAGCGCAATAGTTCGGCGATGTCTTCGGGCACCAGTAAGCCTGCGAAAGGTAAGAAGCCGGCGGGTAAAGATCCCGTCGTTGCGACGCAAGGGAAAAATGGAGCGAGCGGAACTCATTCTAATACGGGCGACAAGTCAAACCCCGGGAGAGTGACATATCATATTTCAAACGAAGGCTTGGGTGTAAGCGGAGAACATATTGCCGATTACATATGTGCAATGGAATTTAATTGGGGAAAGGATTGGGATGGCCACGATAAGGGATCTGACGGAAAATGGTTAGAAGGGAAACCAAGCGCAAGTAAGTTGGGTAAGCTCTCGAAAGGTGGGAGTCCGAAAAGTCACAATATCCTTTATAAGTTGTCGGACCCCGCTAACGGTACGGGCATTGACGCTGTGTGGAGAGCAGATCCCGCGACGAACAGAGGGAAAAAATTTGCCATTGTCGAGGCAAAAGCAAGCAAGAATGAGGATGCGCCGAAGTTTTTGAGAAAGCCCAATAACACTCGTCAGCCGAGCATTACTTCAAAGTTGGGTGTTTCCGGTGAACCTCAATTGAGCGATCTTTTGGAGCCTATTGAGGAGGTCAAAGGTGATAATGGTACTACGCGAAAAGCTACCGGAAAAAATCGATCAAAGGTAGCTGGTAAACATTCCACTGATAATGCATCCGTGAAGGCCGCGAAACCCTCTAAGGGCCGAAAAAACGACTTAATGGTTCAGATGAGTAAAGAGTGGATATCAAAAAATCTGAGGGACGCTGTGGGAGTTACGATGACTAGAGAAATTCTTGATTCTTACTCAAGGCATCTGTTTTTTTCTCCGTTGTATCATCTTTCGGGAAGCCCGGAGGAGCATGCTGCAGCACTTCTTAGTGGATCCCCTGAATCTAGCCATGCAAAGCATGCCGCATTTCACTATGGTGAGGATGAGGTAAAGAAAGCTGTGAATAATCGAAAAAGAGCTCTGGCGAAAAAACATGGTGCACTAGACTCTTTGCGGCTTGAGGCTTAAATAAAAATGAAGAGAAGACAGCCGTTTATCACTGAGGCATATTATAAAAACCTTGTCGGGTTTTATGATTCTTCGGAATCGTATTGGAGTACGCACAATCTGGAAGAGGATTTTCCGGGTCAGGAGGCTTCTTTGAAAGCCTTTGAGGTTAAACAGGATTCTCTCGGCGCTTTGATAATCAAATATACAGCTGGTGAATCTATTTCAGAGCTGTATGAACCGCTTGAAAGAGTCGTGCGAAATTTCGAGGTGTATCAAAAGGCCTTGGCTGAGTATGAGGGTGTGCCGAATATATCGCCACTAGATCTTGAAGACTCTCCAGCCGATTTTGAGGAGTTTGTTCAGGTGGCCAGCCTGTGCATCCTGTTGCATCGAAATGATCTTTTGGCCAGATTTGTACATTTGACAGATGCGGCGGGTTTTAATAGTGAGGATACGCTGTACGAAGATTTGCTACGTAAAAACTTAGCAGGAAGGACTGATATAGATGAATGGTTTCATCCAGTATATACGAAGCTGATCAGATCGGTTTATGCCTCTAGCAAAGCCGAGGCATCGAAGCTTTTGAATGAATATTGCGGCCAGTGGTATGAATCTTTTGGTGAACTCCAGGCGAGCTGGCATGACTCGCATTTAAGTATTGATGGTGATGATGGTAGCTACGTTGGGTATTGGGCCTTTGAAGCAGGTGCTATTGCATTTCTTTATGGGATTGATGATAGCAAAATAGATCATATGGTTTATCCGAAGGACTTGGTTGAGTATGCTAGAAATTATACCGGTTCGAGCATTTCACAAGTTGGTCGCGTTGACTCGGGGCAGCCATGTAGTAAACAAGGCTATTGGTTTACTCCTGCACAGGCGAACTCTCGGCGATACTTCAAACAGGGCGAAATTATGCCGAATGTAGATGATTCGCGATGGGGCGATACGATTTGGTATTGGTCAGGAGAGTAGAATTTGTAGCGCTAGGGACGGATTTATTAATGGGCTTCGCCGTTTTGTGGGGCTCTCATCAGTAAATAAATCCGCCCCTTTTTTGCTGTCATTTTTTCTTGAGGTAAGCGGCTGTTAATAAACGTAAAACATCTTTTAGATGCTAAGCACGGCGCTTCTAAACCCTAGTTAATGAAGTGTAGTAACCATGAGTAAACGACAACAATTTTTGAGTGACGAAAGGCTTTCAAATTTTTTTAACGTCAAAGAGTCTGACCTTGAGTTCGCAAAGGAGAACCTGTTTGAAGCTGATTCGCCTGAGCAGGAAAAATCTCTCAGAGCTCGTTATTTTCAAGAGCTCGCCCTGGATGAAATATTGGTTCGTTACACAGCTGGGGATGCGATTGACAGTCTGGCTCTTCTATTGGAAAAGCTTGTCGAGCAATATCAAGATAGCCAAAAAGCCCTCGCTACCTATGAAAATTCACCCAATATCCCACCGCTGGATCTAGGCTTGCTTTACGAATATGAAGAATGTGTGCAGGTCATCAGCCTATGCATATTGCTTCATAGAATAGATTTGTTGGCTCCCTTCGTTGCGATGTTTGATAACGCAGGTTATGCCGGTGACGATACACTTTATGAGGATTTGCTAAGTAAAGTCCTTCCGAATCGTCACGACGTGGATGAGTGGAACCACGAGACCTATACTCCTCTGGTTCATGCTATTTATGAGGAAGATGGAGAAGAGGCTTCGGCACTGCTCGAAGAGTATTGCAACAACTGGTACCCCGCCTTTGAACAGGCGCCGTGGCACGATACTCACTTGATGGGCGACAAAGGAAGTTACGTTGGCTATTGGGCTCTTGAGGCAGGCGCCATAGCCTATCTGTATGGCATTGATGACAGGGCAATCGAGCATATGGTCTACCCAAAGGACTTGGTTGACTATGCACGAAACTTTGTTACTACCAACCCAACGAGCGTTCCTCGTATCGAGGCAGGTCAGCCTTGCAAAAAAACCGGTTACTGGTTTACGCCGGCGCAAACCAATTCGCGACGATACTTTAAACAGGGTGAGATAATGCCCAGCATTAGCGACTCGCGCTGGGGTGACACTCTGTGGTACTGGTCAGGAGAGTAAGTTGAGAAAAAAGGGGTGGTATATTCTTTGTTTTAGATGTCGCTACTAGCAAATGAATCCGTCCACTTCGCTGTGAGCCATGCAAAGCATGCCGCATTTCACTATGGTGAGGATGAGGTAAAGAAAGCTGTGAATAATCGAAAAAGAGCTCTGGCGAAAAAACATGGTGCACTAGACTCTTTGCGGCTTGAGGCTTAAATAAAAATGAAGAGAAGACAGCCGTTTATCACTGAGGCTTATTATAAAAACCTTGTCGGGTTTTATGATTCTTCGGAATCGTATTGGAGTATGCACAATCTGGAAGAGGATTTTCCGGGTCAGGAGGCTTCTTTGAAAGCCTTTGAGGTTAAACAGGATTCTCTCGGCGCTTTGATAATCAAATATACAGCTGGTGAATCTATTTCAGAGCTGTATGAACCGCTTGAAAGAGTCGTGCGAAATTTCGAGGTGTATCAAAAGGCCTTAGCTGAGTATGAGGGTGTGCCGAATATATCGCCACTAGATCTTGAAGACTCTCCAGTCGATTTTGAGGAGTTTGTTCAGGTGGCCAGCCTGTGCATTCTGTTGCATCGAAATGATCTTTTGGCCATATTTGTACATTTGACAGATGCGGCGGGTTTTAACAGTGAGGATACGCTGTACGAAGATTTACTACGTAAAAACTTAGCAGGAAGTGAAATGGGGACAGACCACCTTTCAATAATGATCTGAAAAACGTGGTCTGTCCCCGTTTTACTGCACGGTGACATGAAACCGAGCAACGTCATGCTCAGCGAAGAAGGCGTGCGCCTGTTCGACTTCGGTCTGGGCCAGGCCGAGGAGGGCATCTTGCCCGGCCTGCCACACCTGAGCCGTAACCGCTTCAACGCCTGGACCCCCGGCTACGCCGCCCCTGAACTGCTCGAAGGCCAGCCGCTGTCGGCCAGTGCGGATGTTTATGGCGTGGCCTGCGTGCTCTACGAATTGGCGGGCGGCAAACACCCGTTCCGCCGCTTGCCCTCGACCGAGGCCCGCGACGGCCAACTGGATCGCGAGCTGCACGCACCCAGGAATCTACCGAAACACTGCTGGCCAGCCCTGCGAACGGCGCTGGCTTTCGATGCGGCCAAGCGCACCATCACCGCCGCTCAACTGCGTGACGCCATGGGCGCCACTTCGTCTTTGCTGCAACGTCTGCGACTTCGGGCGTAACGGATGACTACCGAACAGGGAGCAAGCAATGTTCAACCCAGCTAACGAAACCCACTTCAGCCTGACCGTTGAAGACTACGTCGGCGACCTGCAAGTGCTGTCGTTCACCGGCACCGAA
>NZ_JAHBDP010000029.1:0-5437 GCF_019956495.1 Pseudomonas sp. BF-B-26
TCCCCACCCGGACACTCACTCAACCCCAGCGGATCAACCCACCCCGCAGGGTTTCGCGTGTACTGATACCCGTTTAACCCGCCCGCCAACTTGCTCGGATCCGGTGTCAGATACCGTCCAACATCCGGATTGTAGTAGCGATGCCGGTTGTAATGCAGGCCAGTCTCCGCATCGAAGTACTGCCCCTGAAACCTCAATGGTTGATCAAGCACCTGATGGGTGTCGCGGTTGAGGCGAGTCAGGCGGCCATAGGCTGTGTATCGGGCAGCCCAGATGATGTCGCCGCTGTAGTCGGTGAGTTCTTGCGGCGTACCCAGGTGATCGAGTTGGTAGTAAAACGGGCAAGCCTTGCGCGGGCCTTTGCCGTCGAGCATGGCCAATGGGCGGAAGCTGCCGGGTTCGTAGACGTAGCTGCGGTAGTGTTCGCGGCTGCTTTCGGCGACGAGATGGTCGCCTTGCCAGAAGAACTCGGTAGTTTTGCCGTCGACGGTTTTGCTGATGCGGCGGCCGAAGGCGTCGTAGCGGTAGGTCGCGTGGCTGCCATTGGGCAGGGTGGCGCCGATCAGCCGATGTTGGCAGTCGTAGCGGTATTCGGTGACGAGTTTTTGCCCGGTGCCGCGGCGCTCGCGGATCAGGTTGCCGAAGGCGTCGTAGTCGTAGTGGCGGTCGCCTTGCATCAGCAGGCGGTTGCCTTTGACGGTGGTCGGGCCTGGACGATCCTGCATCAGCAGGTTGCCCGCCGGGTCGTGGGCGAAGCTTTCCGGTTGTTGATCGCGGGAATGACGGACGCGGATCAGGCGGTTGAGCGGGTCGTATTGGTAATTGCGTTGGCCGTGACGGGTGTCGGCGATGCTGTCGAGATTGTCGTTGGCGCTGTAGGCATAGTCGCGGCGATACAGCGGTTGGAGGTGTTGGCTGACAGCGTGGGCTTTCAGGCGGCCCTGGTCGTCATACTGATAATCACTGAGCAACAGGCCTTGTTGGCGATTTAGTTCGCGCCCGGCGAAGAACGTATGCGATGTCAGTCGCGCGCCGTTGAGGTCGATCGCCGTCAGCGCGCCGCCCTTGGCGTGGTGGTAATCGAGTTTGCTGCCGTCCGGCAGGCGCAGATGGTTGAGTTGACCGCAGGCGTCATAGCCATAACGCAACGTGCCCCAACCCTGATGCTCGGTGATCAGGCGGTCCTGTTGGTCGTACTCAAATTCCAGCGGATGGTCGTGGCCATCGTCGACGCCGATCAGTCGGCCGAGGCTGTCGTAGCGGTATTCAACCTGGATGCCGTCGGGCAGCGTCTTGACCAACAGGCGTCCGGCCGAGTCCCGCTCATACGCCGTCACCAGCTGCGAGCCGTCCTCGCCGAACTCGGTTTTCTCCAGCAGCTGGCCATTGAGGTCGTAGGTGTACGCCGTGCGTTGGCCGTCGAAGCCGGTTTCCTGTCGGATCAAGCCGTTGGGCGTGTAGTCCAGGCGATATTTTTCGCCGGATTCGTTTTCGATTTCCGTGAGTAACAGCTGGGCGTTGTCGTAGCGGTACCTCAGCTGAGTACCGTCGGCATTGAGGCGGCGGCTGACCAGGTGCAGGTCATCAAGGTATTCGTAGCGGGTGACGCGGCCCAGTTCATCGCGCTCGGCGGTGATCTTGCCGTAGGCGTTGTAGCTGAACGCGCGGCTGGCGCCGGTAGGAAGCGTGGTCTGGATCAGTCGGCCAACGGCATCCCATTGGTACCGGGTGACGGCGCCGTGTTCGTCCTGACGGGTAATCTGCCGCCCCAACGCGTCGTAGGAAAACCGCCGCTGACCGCCGTCCGGCAAGGTTTCTTCGAGCAGTTGCCCCAGGGCGTTCCAGACGAACACATGCCGACTGGTGTCCGGGGAACGGATCGACAGCAGTTGCCCTTTGTCATCGTAGTGATAGTGGGTGACCTGACCGTCAGGATCGCTCGCTTCGGTGACGTCGCCCTGGGCGTTGCGTTGATATTTCCACACCGCTTGGCCGCGATACCGCGCATGCAGGAAACCGTTGCGATACTCGTAGGCCGTCGGCTCGTCTTCCGGCGGAATCAGCGCGATAACCCGTCCGACTTCGTCGTAACGGTATTCGGTGACGGCGCCGAGCGGATCCTGCTCGGCCAGCAACCGACCGTTGTCGTCGTAGGCCTTGAGGTGCTCGCCGCCGTCCAGCTCGACCTTGCGCACCAGCCGCGCGCGGTCGTCGTGGACGTAAACCTCTTCACTGCCATCGATGTTCTGAACGGTGACACTGCCCTCGTCATCCCAGACGTAACGCGCGTCCATCTGCGCAAACGACGCCCAGTGCCGGATGCATCGGGCCGCCTTGCCGGACCGTTCCCACTCCCAGAAGAAACTCGCCCCACCGGCCAACTGCCGTTGCAGGATGACGTGCTGATCGTCGTAGTCGTAACGTTCGCTTTCGCCGGCGGCATTGGTTGCTTCGATCAAGCGATGACGAGCGTCGTAGCGGTAGGCAACCAGAGTTTGTTCAGTACGCCAGGCGTCTTCCAGGGTGTCGGCCGGCTGAAAACGCTGATACTCGACGGCGATCATGTGCCGGCGGTCATAGCGCAACAGAAGGGAACGCCCTGCGCCGTTATCGAGGCGTTTGATCCTGTCAGACGTATCCCGCTGCACCGTCAGCCGATTGCCATAGGCATCGCTGATCGCTGTCAGACGTCCTGCACGAAAGTGGAAAAACCGCGCTTTTTCTCCAGCCAGGGCGAGGATCAGTTCTTCGGGTTCATCGCCCAGATAAATCGCCGCCCGCGACAGGCTGTTGTGGATCGCCGGGCGTTCGCTGGTTGGCAACGGGAAGGTGGTGCGACGGTTTTCGTGGTCGATCCAGAGGACGGTGTCGCCATCGATTTCCAGTCGATGAGACAGCGAATGGCTCCAGCCGAAGCCGAGGCCGTCATCGATTTCAGCGGCACTGGTGCGATAGAGCCGGGTGAAGTCGAACGGCAAAATCCCGTCCAGCGCACCGTCGGTGAGGGTCAGCAGTTCCTCGCCCGTGACCATCGATACCGGACAGCCATGGGTACAGGTCAACGGTCCGCAATCGGCGCTGTCACCGTTGGGGTTTTTCGCTTGAACCGGGGCATCGTCGCGATGTTCCTGCCTGACCATCCGGGTCATGGCTTCAGACTTGTCGCGAGCAATGGCCAGCGGATTCTTCACCGACAGAACCGGCGCAACACCTGTGGTGATTTGCAATGACACGGCGGGCGCAGGATTGATCGGTGCCTTCCGGGCATTGACCATCAGCGGTTTGAGCACGCCAGCGTGGGCTGTCAGGTCGGACTTGGCGGTGAGCCCAGCCAATCGCAGACTGGCGGCCGCCAGCCATTGCCGGGCCTGCGGGGACTTGATCCTGGACAGCACCTTCTCACTCAGGCGCAACTCCAGTCCCGCAGGACCGGTAAGGCACATGAGCAGGAAACTGATCAATATCTGCGTACGAATTTCCGCCACGACCTCGGCGATGTACTGCGGCGGCAGCATCCTCAGCCAGCTGGTGAACGCCGCAAGATGAATGAACATCAACGGCTCGTCGCTCAGCATCAACAACACGTTGGCGATGGACTCCGCCGAAGCATTCAGCAGCGTTTCAAGCTCGGATCGGGTCAGGTATTCAAGGAGTTTTTCGCTGTTGGCCTGCAGGTCAGCGATCAGGGCGTAAATCTGTTTCACGTCATCCCACAAACCGTTCAGCGAGTTCTCGAAGCCGCGCCAGTCGGCCCGTTGCAGCATGCCGTAGCGCTTGATGAAACCGGCCTGGGAGAACCCTGCCCACGCCGGTTCGAACTCGGTCGTCCACTCGTTGCGCAACCAGCGTTCCAGCTCGCTGATGACGCCCTGATAGGAGGCATAAAGGGCTTTGACGTGATCAGCGGATACATCGGGAAAGAAGGTGATGCGATAACGCTGGCCGCGCGGGCAATCGGAGATTTCCAGGATGCCGCTGGGGCCGATCTCGTCGTAGATCGGCTCGCCAAACGTCTGCTCACCCGCCACGTCGGAAAGCAAAGGTTCAAGCATCACCGGCGTATTGCCGATCGGTACGAAGCGCGCAGCCTCAAACATATGCACCAGGGTCAACGGACCGTTGGCCGGGCACGCGGCGACTGTCGAGCTGACTGGCGTGGTGGAATGCTTCGGCGCGCTTAGACGGACTTCGTTGCCGACCTTGAATACTTGCTCGACATCCAGGGCCTTGCCGGTCCAGAAACTTTCAGCCCAGGCGTCGTAGTCGTTCAGGCACAGTCGAAAATCACTCAATACCGTTTCGACATTCGGCTGCTCAGGGTCCATGGCGGCGACCACCAGCAGCCCGATGGTGTTGTTCAAGGCCAGGAGGTTGTCAGGTATGAACATTCGCAGTCCCTCGCGCGGATCAATTCAGAGCGCGAGACTTTGCGGGGGATCGGCGGGGAAAGAAGTCGGGAAAGTAAGTGTTTGGTGTAGGGGAAATCGCTAAATGACGAAGAGCACGTCGGCGCAGGTTTTACTATCGATCAGGCATTGCCCGTTGCCCTATGCCCGCCGCGCTCGCTATGCTGCTGAATCCTTTAATCGATCGCGGACCCGGCCGTACCTGAGCCGCCTCTGGGATGTCATTAGAAAACGGATCAGATGCGATGAATGCACCGCTGAATGAATTCGGCCCGATCAAGGCCGTGATTTTTGATATGGACGGCTTGTTACTGGATACCGAGGGCATTTACACCGAAGTCACGTCCATTATTGCCGCGCGTTACGGTCGGGTCTTCGACTGGAGCGTCAAGCAGAACATCATCGGTCGTGGCGCGGGTGATCTGGCGCGTTATGTGGTCGAGGCGCTGGACCTGCCGATTACTGCCGAAGAGTTCCTGGTGATCCGCGAACCGCTGATGCACGAGCGTTTTCCTACGGCGCTGGCAATGCCTGGCGCTCAGGAGCTGGTTCGGCACTTGAAGGCCAACAACATTCCGATCGCGGTGGGCACCAGCTCTTCGCGTCAGTCGTTCGGACAGAAAACCACCTTGCACCGCGATTGGTTCGCGCTGTTCGATTTCATCGTGACGGCTGACGATCCGGAAGTCGGCGCGGCTAAACCGGCGCCGGACATCTTCCTCACGGCGGCGCGGCGCCTGGGTGTCGCGCCTGAGGATTGCCTGGTGTTCGAGGATTCGCCGTTCGGTGTCACGGCGGCGAAAGCGGCGGGAATGACCGCGATTGCGATCCCGGATGCGGCGATGGCTGACGAAAAATACGCACACGCTGACGGCATTCTTCGTACGCTGAAAGCGTTCAAACCAAGCGCTTGCGGTTTGCCGGCGCTCGAATGGGCTTGATGCAGAAAGTGTGGGAGCGGCGGTGCGACGATTCGACTTGCTCGCGAAGAGGGAGTATCAGCCAACATTAATGTCGGCTGACACAACGCC
>NZ_JAHBDP010000030.1:0-5380 GCF_019956495.1 Pseudomonas sp. BF-B-26
CGTATCGACGATGTCCCGCACAATCCCCAATCCCAACCCATGCCCATCCGTTTGTTCATCAAGCCGAGTACCCCGGCTGAACACCTGATCGCGCTGGTTTTCGGGAATCCCCGGTCCATCGTCTTGCACGCTTAACTCAAACCCTTCGGCCGTCTCGACCACGCTCAACCGAACCTCGGCATCCGCCCATTTGCAGGCGTTGTCCAGCAGGTTACCGAGCAGTTCGAGCAAATCCTCACGATCCCAAGGCAGTTGCAACCCCTTCGGCGCCACATAGCTGAGGTCCAGATGCTCGCCATGAATCATGTTCAACGTCGCCAGTAATCCAGGCAATTCAGCATCGCAATCAAACAACGCCCCCGGCAACGCATCGCCGGATAACCGTGCGCGATTGAGTTCGCGATTGAGTCGCTGCTGAACCTGTTCCAGTTGCGCCTGCATCACCTTGCGCAGTTCCGGCTGCGCATCGAGCTTCTCGCTTGAGGCCAGGCTCAACAACACCGCCAGCGGGGTTTTCAAGGCGTGGCCGAGGTTGCCCAGCGCATTGCGCGAACGCTTGAGGCTGTCTTCGGTGTGCGCCAGCAAATGGTTGATCTGCGCCACCAGCGGTTCAAGCTCTACCGGCACCTGATCATCGAGTTGCGAGCGCTGGCCTTGCTGCAACTGGGCGATCTGCTCGCGGGCCTTTTCCAGCGGGCGCAAGGCCCGGCGCACGGTGATCCGTTGCAGCAGCAGAATCAGCAGCAGCCCCGTCAGCCCAAGGCCCAATCCGACTTGACGCATGCGCTGGAAACTCTCGCGCACCGGCGTGTAATCCTGGGCCACGCTGATGGAGATCGATTGGCCGAGCCGTCGATAGTCTGAACGCAGCACCAGCAATTGCTGGCCTTCCGGCCCCAATTGCAGGTTGCTGTGCAGGCCGGCATGGTCGAGGCGCGGCAGTTCCTGATCCCATAGCGAACGGGAGCGCCAATGGCTGTCGGCGAAATCGATGCGAAAGTAATGCCCGGAAAACGGTCGCTGATAGGCCGGCGACAGGTGTCGCTCATCCAGCTGCAACCCCTGCGGCCCACGCACCAGCGCCACCAGCAGGTTTTCACTGTCGTCGCGCAGCCCGGCTTCGAGGTAGCGCTGCAAACCCATTTCGAACAGCCACAGGCTGGTCTGCGCCAGCACCAGGCCGACGATCACCATCACGCTGATCAGCCCCAGGCTCAAGCGGCGCTGGATCGACCTCACTGGGCTTGCCCGCCGAACAGGTAACCCTGGCCGCGACGGGTTTCGATGACGCTGCGCCCGAGTTTGCGCCGCAGGTGGTTGACGTGGACTTCGAGCACGTTGGAATCGCGCTCGGTTTCACCGTCGTAGAGGTGTTCGGCGAGGTGGCTTTTGGACAGAATCTGCTCGGGGTGCAGCATGAAATAACGCAGCAGGCGGAATTCAGCGGCGGTGAGCTGGATGTCGGCGCCGTCGCGGGTCACGCATTGGCGGCCTTCGTCCAGGTGCAGTCCGGCAGACTTGAGCGTCGGCTGGTTGGCATGGCCATGGGAACGGCGCAACAACGCCTGGACGCGCAAGTGCAGCTCTTCGGGGTGGAAAGGCTTGGTCAGGTAATCGTCGGCGCCGGCCTTGAGGCCTTCGATTCGTTCGGCCCAGGAATCACGGGCGGTGAGGATCAGCACTGGCGTCGACAGGCCAGCGGCCCGCCATTGCGTCAGCACGTCGAGCCCAGGCAAACCCGGCAGGCCGAGGTCGAGGATGATCAGGTCATAAGGCTCGCTGCTGCCCTGATACACCGCGTCGCGACCGTCGGCCAGCCAGTCCACGGCGTAACCCTGCCGGTTGAGGCCAGCCATCAGTTCGTCGGCCAGCGGCACATGGTCTTCCACCAGAAGCAAACGCATCGATCAATCTTCCTTGTCTTTCAGTAACTGGCCGGTGGTGGCGTCAAGGTCCAGTTCGCGGACCACACCTTCACGGGTCAGCAACTCGACTTCATAAACGTAGACGTCGTGTTTCTCTTCAAGCTCGGCTTCCAGCAATTTGGCCCCGGGGTAACGGTCCAGCGCTTGCTGCAACAGCTGCTCCAGCGGCAGGATCACACCCTGTTGACGCAGGCGCAGGGCTTCGTCCTGATCCAGGTCGCGAGCCATGGCCACCGAGCAAAAAGCCAGAAGCGCCAGAGCCATTCGACCTCTCGTGCACCGCTGTGAAAAAGAAAACACCTTCATTACGTATCCTGATGATCCTTGAGAATCTGCCCGCTGACGGCGTCCAGCTCCAGGTCCCACTCAATGCCCTGAGGGTCGCGCATTTCCACCTGATAGATGTACTTGCCGTACTCTTCTTCCAGCTCGGTTTCGGTGATTTTGGCGCCGGGATGTTTGGCCAGAGCGGTGGCGTTGAGCTTCTCGAAAGACACAATGGTACCAGCGTCGCGCAGCCTCAGGGCTTCGTCGGGACCGAGGTCGCGAGCGTGGGCGATGCTGGCGGTCATGCCGATGATGGACGCGGTGAACAGGGCAGTCAGGGTTTTCATGGGGTGTCTCCGTATTTTTTTATGTGTTGCCGAGGGAGTGCACCTTAACGGGGCGAACTTAATTGAAACTGAATTGCCATCATTGAGCCGGCAACACGACATCACCGCCCTGCACAAAACCCTGTGGGAGCGGCGGTGCGGCGATCCGACTTGCTCGCGAAAGCGGTGTTTCAGTTGGTATTAATGCTGCTGACTCACCGCTTTCGCGAGCAAGCCCGCTCCCACAGGGATTCGTGCGTTTATAATCCCCCGCTTGCCTGCATTCGAGACCGGTATGACCGCTTTCCACATCAAGTTCCCCTCCCTGACCCTCAAGGCCGGCCCTCGTGCCTTGGCGCGCATCCGTGAAAACGGTTTGAGCGCCGCCGATGTCGGCACACTGCCGGGTGCCGCTGGGGGTCCCAAGGCGTTGGGGATTCAAGGTCTGGACCTGGCGTTGTTCGGCGAATGGCTGCCGACGGCACCGCGGGAGCGCTCGTTGATCGGTGCGTCGGTGGGTTCCTGGCGCTTCGCCAGCGCGTGTCTGCCGGATGCCGCCGAAGGTATCCGCCGCCTCGGTCACCTCTACACCGAGCAGAACTTCGCCAAGGGCGTGACCATGGCGCAGATCAGCCAGAGCTCCCGGCGCATGCTCGATGAGCTGCTCGACGGCCGCGATGCCTCGATTCTGGACAACGCTCATTACCGACTGAACATCATGGTGGTCAAAAGCCACGGCCTGCTGGCGGACGATCATCGCGGCCGACTGTGGCTGGGCCTGTCATCGGTGATCGCCGACAACCTGCGCGGCCGGGCGCGCCTGTCGCGGCATTTCGAGCGGCTGATCATTCACGATCCGCGCCTGGCCCCGCCGGTCAATGCACTCAACGATTTCCCCTCGCGCTTCGTTGCGCTGAATGCCGGCAACCTGCGCCAGGCCTTGCTCGCCTCAGGCTCGATCCCGATGGTGATGGAAGGCGTGCGTAATCTGCCGGGTGCCGGTGCCGGGACGTTTCGCGATGGCGGTCTGCTGGACTATCACCTCGACCTGCCCTACAGCGGCAACGACATCGTGCTCTATCCGCATTTCACCGACCGGGTGATTCCCGGCTGGTTCGACAAGACCCTGCCATGGCGCCGCGCGTGTCCTGCGCGCTTGCAGGATGTCCTGTTGCTGGCGCCGTCAAAGGATTACCTGGCGCGCCTGCCCTACGGCAAACTCCCGGACCGCAACGACTTCAAACGCTTCATGGGCGATGCCCCGAGCCGACAGAAATACTGGCGCACGACGATGGATGAAAGCCGTCGCATGGGCGATGAGTTCCTCGAACTGGCTGCCAGCGGTCGCCTCGGGGAGCGCTTGCTGACCCTTTAGTCAGTGTTTTCCCGCAACGCCAAACGCAAACTGTTAAACTCGCCGCCTGCCCACATCGCCGCGGCGATCGCCACCTGACAGAGCTGAAATCACTGTGGAAATCTTCAAAGAATTTACCTTCGAATCCGCCCACCGCCTGCCCCACGTACCGGAAGGCCACAAGTGCGGCCGCCTGCACGGTCACTCGTTCAAAGTGGCGATCCACCTGAGCGGCGACCTCGATCCGCACACGGGCTGGATCCGTGATTTCTCGGAAATCAAGGCGATCTTCAAGCCGCTCTATGAGCGCCTGGACCATAACTACCTGAACGACATTCCCGGTCTGGAAAACCCGACCAGTGAAGTGCTGGCCAAATTCATCTGGAAGGAATTGAAGCCTCTGCTGCCGGAACTCAGCGCGATCCGCATTCACGAGACGTGCACCAGCGGTTGCATCTATCACGGTGAATAAGCCGATCTAAACGCCGATAAAAATCCCTGTGGGAGCGGTGTTTCGTCAGTGAATATAAAAACAGCCTTCAATGGCTGTTTTTTTATGCCTATGCTTTTTGGCTCCCCCACGCCAAGAGGACACCCCCAATGACTGACTGGCCGCTGCCTCAGACCTATCGCTTCAACGGGCGCTCCGTTCGTTACGCCGTACGGGGCGACGGTCCGCCGTTGGTGTTCGTGCATGGCACGCCCTTCTCTTCTTACGTGTGGCACCGGATTGCACCGCACTTCATCACCAACCATCGGGTGCATTACTTTGACCTGCTGGGTTATGGGCTATCGGAGAAAATCGAGGGCGATGTGTCGCTGGGTGTACAGAACGACCTGCTGGCTCATTTGCTCGATCACTGGGGTCTGGCGCGACCAGACGTCGTCGCTCACGACTTCGGCGGCGCCACCGCTCTGCGTACTCATCTGCTGAACGGCAAGGACTACCGCAGCCTGACGCTGATCGATCCCGTGGCGCTGACGCCCTGGGGTTCGCCGTTTGTGCAGCATGTGCGCCAGCATGAGGCGGCATTCAGGGGCCTGCCCGATTACATTCAGCGGGCGATTGTGCCGGCGTATATTCGCGGGGCGATCAAGCGCGAGATGCCTGATCATCAACTCGCGCCTTACGTGCAGCCTTGGCTCGGCGATCCGGGGCAAGCGGCGTTCTATCGGCAGATCGCGCAGATGGACGAGCGTTATACCCGTGAGGCCGAAGGGCTGTACCCGACGATTCGGTGTCCGGTGCAGATTCTGTGGGGGGAAGACGATCAGTGGATTCCCATTGAACGCGGGCAGGCATTGCATCAGATGATTCCCGGGTCGCGGTTTCAGGCGATTGCGAATGCCGGGCATCTGGTCCAGGAAGATGCGCCGGAAGCGATCGTCGCGGCGCTCCTGCGGTTCCTCCCACAACAAAAATCCCCCTGAAAAAACCGAATCAAATGTGGGAGCGGGCTTGCTCGCGAAAGCGGTGTATCAGTCACAGCAGATGTCGACTGATACAC
>NZ_JAHBDP010000031.1:0-5001 GCF_019956495.1 Pseudomonas sp. BF-B-26
GGGTTGGGTTTTGTTTATGTTGAAAGTTGTTGAAGAAGAGAAAGCTGCATCATTGTATAAACGAATGAATGACGCCGGATGCGTTTTCAAGTTTGTTGTTCTTGCACCTGAATTTTCTATAGAAGTAGATGAAACCACGCATCGGCAAGCGTTGACGGCGCTTCATGATGCGCTGATGAAGGAGATGAGGCAGTGGCACGAAAATCTCACGAAGAATCCAGAGTATGAGGACTTTCCGGAGCCACTGATCAGTTGGGATCTAGAAAGCGCCGTAGCTACTCCCTTGAACCGGGATGAGATACGGAGTCTGACCTTGACTGAAAGAACCGATATTTTTGAGCGGTTCGCGTTGTACGCCTGTTTTCTGAATCCGCCATATCGTGCGCGATTTAAAAAAGGGAAGAAGGAAGCACAATCCGTCTTTAATGAATGGTGCGAACTCCTTGGTTTAAACGAATCAGATGATGTTTCAGTTGTCAACTGGGTAGAAGAATACAGTACGGGTATACATTGCAATGACGACTCCGCTTCAAGTGTAGAACCATGGAGTAATTACTTTAATTCGGGTTTGGAGTGGTGGGGTGTGTGGTGCCTGACGATCTGGAATCCCAAGCGTCAAACACTCAGTGCACTTATCGCCAGCACAACAGACTGAATCAGAAGGTGTTTAAAACATTCCGTGATGACTGCGAAATTTCTGGGCGACGTCGTCGGAAGTTTCCTTCAAGTCGTAGCGGTTTCCATGAACTGGTGCGCATCGGGTCTCATCGATAGTCTTTGGTGGTCACTGCAAATTCAGTGACAGGGCGTGGAAGCCCTTCTATCGTTAGGCGCATCAAGCGCCACCAGTTCGGCGTGTTCTATCGTCTGTGTTTTATGGTGGCTGTGCGCGGGGCGCTTTCGAGTGCGCCGGGTGCCTAACGTCCCGGTCTTCCACACCTGCGTACAGCCGCCACCTATTTGCGTGGAAGTGATTTCTGGCGGCTTCAATCCATACGTTAGGACTCAAATTGATGAAAACACTTACCCCCGATCCACCCTACGTAAAACCAACCCCCCATCCCCAAAGCCGTTTCATGGCGCTCACCAGCAATTGCGACGACATGCCGACCCTGTTCGTTGACACCCAAGCGCCGCTGGATGTTTTGTATGACGCTGCCAACTACCGAATTCGCGCCGTCACCCAAGTGATGGAGAACTTGTCCATGCGCGGTTCGATCGAGTGTCAGTCCTTCATTCTTAGTGATTTTGCTTTGCTCTGCGCCATTCCGTTGCGGGATGGGTGTGATGTGCTGGATGTTCTTGGGCGGCGATTGCGCGCTCGGCCGTAGCATCGGCATAAAGAGTGATCCTTCCTGTTTGGCTGTAGGAAGGATCAGCCTTATTCATTTTGCGGATCTACTTTGGCAGGTATTGATCCTGAGATTTAATGAATGCGTTGAATTCCTTGGAGTTGTAAACCTCCAAGCAACCATAAAAGACCATTTTTTTATCAGAATGCTTGCTGACGGATGAAGTCTTTGTATAGGCATTGTTCATGTATTTCTCGGTTTCTGCGTATGGGTCGTGTGTGACTTCGAGAGTGTCTTCGTTTTGAATGATGAGATGTTGACCTTTGCCCATCGACGAGTAGGCACCAATTGCAAGACCTATATCAGACTTTACTTCTGATTCACCCTTGAATTGGCTGGAGATGCAGTTGGCTAGCCCATAATTTTTAAGCATTTCTCGAGCCTTATCGATATCGATTTCAGCAGATATGGCTCGCCCAGAAATAAGTAGCAGCGCCAGAAAAATTAACCGCGAGCGTGTCATCCCTTCAACTCCCAAAAGTTTATTTTTTCGAGCTTTACCCGTGGATTGTCATAGGTATGGCTGTCTTGTCTGTGGTAGTCACTGTCGTCACCGGTCACGCTCCCGTTCCAAAGGGTTGCGTGACCTGAGGCGTCGCTCCATCCGGTGATCTCCATAACAATGACGCCTTTTTTGCCATTGATGAAGTCTGAATTATTTTGCGTCAGAGTATGATCAGGCTCGCCCCAGTTGTGTTTAAGGAAGGCAAGAAAATCTACTACCTTCATGATATAGGGAAGCTGATCCGCTCCACTTAGCCGGTAAATGGGTTGGTTTTGTATGATTGTGCCTTTGGGGATTTTATACCCACCGTAATTGAATGCTCTGCTTATCCTCAAAGCGCAGGCATTCGCATAGGCATCAGGCTTTTCTGCTCTTGCCGCTTCGACCCCGCCTCCGACAAGTCCATATACTTCAATTGAACCTTTATGACCGACTTCTGCATAGGCGTTCCATAAGGTGCTAAACCGAGGCCTTTTAACCGAGATGCTGGAGGATACACCGCCGGAATGGATAACAACTTGAGCCATTATGCTTCCCCTTCCATGTCAATGATTTCGCTTCCAAATGCGTTTGAAATGATGGCTACACCTTTGGTCCCTACAATTCCGGTCAACGCTTTTTCGGTGGGGCCGCTAATGTTGACGGTGACCGTCTCGCCGGGCAAATATCCCGAGGTTTTTACATGAATATTCAAGTCGGTGTAAAACCGGGAAACTGACTCAACCGGCACCTGCGTATCGCCATAAGATAAGGAAATGCTGGTGATGGTCTTCGGACGATTGAGCAGGGCGGTAATGCCTGAAAAATCTGCTTTGTTGTGTTCCGCTCCGCCATATACAGATGACTGAGCGAACATCACAGTGTTGGATTGTGGAGGGCATCCACAGGCGACGTAATCACCTTCCAGGGCAACCAATCCGGCAGGTAGCGTAATGGTTCGGGGGCCGACCGCGACGATGGGGCCTTGTCCTTTGCTGCAGGCAGGACAACTCGCGATATGACCGATGGATGATGTGCTCACCGCGTAATCGATGTTGATACCGACATTTCCCTCCAGTACGGAACCTCCAGTCGATGTGGGCGCGCCGATACCAATCATTTTCCTTCCCATGTAAATCTCCATTTTTCGGGCGTCAGGTCGGCTCGATCTTCGCACTCATATGTACGCGTCAGGATGGCTCGTCTTTGGCAATATGTGACGTGATGTTGCTGCCGCGAGAGCAAGATCAAAAGATCGCAGCCTTCGGCAACTCCTACACGGACGGTGGGGTTACGATGCAGCGCAGAATACCCGCTCGGCTGTGAGGTCCTGACGTTCGCCGCCGTACAAGGTAAACTTCCCGCCCTTCGCAGGAGCAGCCATGAATTATCGTCACGCCTTCCATGCCGGCAATCACGCCGATGTGTTCAAACACCTGACTTTGACCCGCATCATCGCGTTGATGTCGCGCAAGGAGCAGCCGTTTGCCTATCTCGACACTCACGCTGGCATTGGTCTGTATGACCTGCAGGGTGATCAGGCGAGCCGTACCGGTGAGTACCTGGAAGGTATTGCGCGTTTGTGGGATCAGTCGGATCTGCCGGCGTTGACCGCTGATTACATGAAGGTGCTGCACGACATGAACCCGGATGGCCAGTTGCGCTATTACCCGGGGTCGCCGGAGTTGGCGCGGCGGCTGACGCGGCCGCAGGATCGGGTGATGCTCAATGAGAAGCACCCCGAGGACGGCTTGCTGCTCAAGGACAACATGGCGGGCGACCGTCGGGTGAAGGTGCATCTGGGTGAAGGCTGGCATGTGCCGCGTGCGATGTTGCCAGTGCAGGAGAAGCGGGCGGTGATGTTGATTGATCCGCCGTTCGAGCAGCTGGATGAGATGCAGCGCTGTGCGGCGTCGCTGAAAGAGGCGATTGGCCGGATGCGCCAAACGGTGGCGGCGATCTGGTACCCGGTGAAGGACCAGCGCCTGTTGCGTCGTTTTTATCAGGACCTGGCGGGTACGGGCGCGCCGAAGTTGTTGCGGGTCGAGTTGCTGGTGCATCCGCTGGATACGCCGAACAGCCTGAATGGCTCGGGGTTGGCGATTGCGAATCCGCCGTGGGGGCTGGAAGAGGAATTGCGTGAGTTGCTGCCGTGGTTGTCCAAGAAGTTGGGGCAGACCCAGGGTGGGTGGCAGATGGATTGGTTGATCGCAGAGAGTTGACCAGTTGCATGAGTGGCGTCTGATCGGACGCCTTCGCGGGCAAGCCCGCTCCCACAGGGTTTTATGTCGATCACAACATTGTGGTCAGACACATAACTTGGGGGAGCGGGCTTGCCCGCGATGCTTTTAGGGCCTGAAATTTAGATCGGGCAAGTCACGCCTGTACCGCCAATCCCGCAATACCCTTCAGGGTTTTTCGCCAGGTATTGCTGGTGGTAAGCCTCGGCAAAGAAGAAGGTCGGGGCTTCGTCGATTTCGGTGGTGATGGTGCCTTTGCCAGCCTTGGTCAGCTCAGCCTGGAACACTTGCTCGCTGTGCTTGGCCGCCGCGAGTTGAGTCGGGTTGGTGGCGTAGATCACCGAGCGGTACTGAGTACCGATGTCATTGCCCTGGCGCATGCCCTGAGTCGGGTTGTGCAGTTCCCAGAACATCTTCAGCAGCTCTTCGTAGCTGACTTTCGCCGGCTCGTAGACCACCAGTACCACTTCGCTATGGCCGGTCAGGCCCGAGCAGACTTCTTCATACGTCGGGTTCGGCGTAAAGCCGCCGGCGTAGCCCACCGCCGTACTGACCACGCCTTCGCGCTGCCAGAACTTGCGCTCTGCACCCCAGAAGCAGCCGAGGCCGAAGATCGCGAAATCTACGTCCATCGCGAACGGGCCCAGCAGCGGGGCGTCGTGGACGAAGTGTTTTTCCGGCACGGTCATTGGGGTTTCACGGCCAGGCAGAGCTTGTTCTTTAGTCGGGAGCACGTTTTTGTTCACCAGGATTTCCGAGCGCAGAACCATGATCAGTCCTCTCAGTCAGGTTTGAATGTAGAAAGTCAGACCGCCAGTTTGCCCAATGATGCCAAGTTAATCACTACCCCTGTGGGAGCGGGCTTGCTCGCGAAGGCGGTGTGTCAGGCAATAATGATGTCGACGGTCACACCGCCTTCGCGAGC
>NZ_JAHBDP010000032.1:0-4851 GCF_019956495.1 Pseudomonas sp. BF-B-26
GTATCAGCCAACATTAATGTCGGCTGACACAACGCCTTCGCGAGCAAGTCGAATCGTCGCACCGCCGCTCCCACATTTTTTAGATTGCGTTTAAGTCATCAGGCGCCGAAACCACCGTCGATGGTCAGGCTGGCACCGGTGATGTAGCCGGCTTCGGGACCGACGAGGTAGGCGACGAAGCTGGCGATTTCTTCCGCTTTGCCGTAACGACCCACCGCCATCAACGGGATCAGGCTTTCGGCGAAGTCACCACTGGCCGGGTTCATGTCAGTGTCGACCGGGCCCGGTTGCACGTTGTTGATGGTGATGCCGCGCGGGCCGAGGTCGCGCGCCAGGCCTTTGGTCAGACCGACCAGCGCGGACTTGCTCATGGCGTACGGGCCACCACCGGCGAAGGGCATGCGGTCGGCGTTGGTGCTGCCGATGTTGATTATGCGACCGCCTTCGGTCATGTGTTTGGCCGCTTCCTGGGTGGCGATGAACACGCTGCGTACGTTGATGGCCAGAGTCTGGTCGAAGTCTTCGAGTTTAAAATCCTCCAGCGGTGCGATGGCCAGAACGCCTGCGTTGTTGACCAGAATGTCCAGGCGACCAAAGGCTTTTACGGTGGCGGTCACGGCGTTGCGAATGGCCTCGGCGTCGGCGCTGTCAGCCTTGATGGCGAGGGCTTTGCCGCCGTTGCCGGTGATGCTGTTTTGCAATTCTTCGGCTTTGGCCGTGGAGCTGACGTAGGTGAAGGCGACTGTCGCGCCTTCAGCGGCCAGGCGTTTGACGATGGCGGCGCCGATACCGCGGGATCCGCCCTGAATCAAAGCCACTTTGCCGCTGAGGTTCTGAGTAGTCATATCGATCTCCAAAGTCCCGAGGCGAGATGCCTGGGTTGATGGAGCCTAGTATCGATTCAGGATTACCGGCTGTGTAGACAGTAATTACGATAGTCTGTGTAAACCAAAAGTTTATAGTGGCGCTTATGGAAACCTTCAGCAGTATCGAATGCTTCGTGCGCAGTGCCGAGGTCGGCAGCTTCGCCGAAGCCGCGCGCCGCCTGAGTCTGACCCCGGCGGCGGTGGGCAAGAGCGTCGCCAAGCTTGAGGCGCGACTGGGTGTGCGGCTGTTTCAGCGCAGCACTCGCAGCCTGACGCTCACCGAAGCGGGTCATCGGTTTCTCGGCGAAGTGAGTTCCAGTCTTCACACGATCCAGAATGCCGTGGCCAATCTGGCCAGCGCCGAGGGGCTACCCGCGGGGACGTTGAAGGTCAGCATGGGCACGGTGTTTGGGCGGTTGTATGTCGTTCCGTTGCTTGGGGAGTTTCTGCGGCGTTTTCCGGCGATCAACCCGGACTGGCATTTCGATAACCGTCAGGTCGATCTGATCGCTCAGGGTTTCGATGCGGCGATTGGTGGCGGATTCGAGCTGCCGCAGGGGGTGGTGGCGCGCAAGCTGACACCGGCCCATCGGGTGTTGGTCGCGTCAGCCGACTATCTTGCAGGGCGTGAGGTGATTACCGAGCCCGATGATCTCAAACATCACGATGGCATCCTGATTCGATCACCGCAGACAGGTCGTGTGCGTTCCTGGCAATTGACCAGTCATACCCAGCAACACAGCCCGCTGACGCTCAAGGCGCGGATGACCATGAGCGATTCGGAGGCGGCCTGCGCCACGGCCGTCCAAGGGTTGGGCATTGCGCTGGTGAGCATGCCGTTTGCCGTGGGCTACCTGGAGGCCGGGACCTTGCAGCGGGTGCTGCCGGACTGGTTTGTCGACGACGGCAACATTTCCATTTATTACGCTGAACACAAACTGCTGCCGGGCAAGACCCGGGCGTTTGTGGATTTCATCATTGAGCAGTTTGCGGAGCAGGGGTTGGGGCAGCGGTTTAGTGCGGTTTGAGCCAGGCTTGAGACCAAGTTGCGGCCTTCGCGAGCAAGCCCGCTCCCACAGGGGATTTGTGAACGCCGCAGGTCAAATGTGGGAGTGGGCTTGCTCGCGAATGGGGCGACTCGGTTTAACGCCGCGAATTCAGTGCCCAAACCGCGCCGGCCAGCCAATAATTTTCTTCGGCCGCGGTGTCGCATAAGTCCGCACTTTGGACGTCGATAATCCCAATCGCACCAGCGACTCGGCAATCGTTACCGCCGCCGTCACACCATCCACCACCGGCACGCCAGTGCGCTGACGAATCTGTTCATCCAGCCCGGCCATGCCGCCGCAGCCCAGGCAAATCACCTCGGCCTTGTCTTCAAGCACGGCCAATTCCGCCTGACGAATAATGGCCTCCAGCGCACGCTGAGGATCGGATTCCAGTTCCAGCACCGCCAAACCGCTGGCCCGCACCGATGCGCAATGGTCCCAGAGTCCGGACAGTTTGAGGCGATCCTCGATCAGCGGCACGGTGCGGTCCAGCGTGGTGACCACCGAGTAGGCATGGCCGAGAAACATGGCGGTGCTGGCCGCCGCATCGGTGATGTCCACCACCGGCACGTTGAGCAACTCCTGCAAACCCTCGCGGCCGTGTTCGCCGTAACCGGCCTGGATCACGGCGTCGAAGGGTTGGTCGTAAGCCATCACCCGATCCATCACCGCGATGGCGGCCAGATAACTTTCGAAATTGCCTTCGATGGAGTCAGCACCGAAGTAGGGCGTCAGGCCGATGATTTCCGTGCCCGGCGCGGCCACGGACTGAGCCGAACGCGCGATGGCCTGGGTGATGGATTCGGTGGTGTTGACGTTGACCACGAGAATTCGCATGGAAAGTCCTTATAACGGGTGGTTCTGCGGCCCGACGGTGCCGGGCCGCCTAGGGGTTAATGGCTGACGTTATCGACGGCGATGGCTTCACCGCTGACGTCTGCGTAATGGGGCTGCCGTTTGGCGATGATCAGGTAGAGCATCCCGGCAATCCCGGCACCAATCAGCCAGGAGAAGGGCGATACGCTGTCGAAGCCCGGTACCAGCGCCAGGACAATGGCGATCAGCGCGGCAGGAATGAACGCCGCGACGGCGCGTAAATTGACTCCGTGGCTGTAGTAATAAGCGCCGTTGGGGTCTTCGCTGTACAACTGCGGCACGTTGACCTGACCTTTTCGTACAAGCCAGTAGTCGACCATGATCACGCCGTACAACGGGCCGAGCAGGGCGCCGAGGCCGGACAGGAAATACACGATCACCAGCGGGCTGTTGTAGAGGTTCCACGGCAGGATCAGCACCGCGATGGTCGCGCTGATCAGCCCGGCGCGGCGGAATGTCAGGTATTTGGGCGCCAGGTTGCTCAGCACGAAGGCCGGGGCGACGAAGTTGGCCATGATGTTCACCGCCACGGTGACGATCAGGAACGCCAGGCAGCCGAGCACCAGGAAGAAGGTGTTGGGAATCGAGGCGATGATCTCGGTCGGGCTTTCGATGATCCGTCCATTGATCTGAAATTGCGCGCCGCAGAGCAGGACGGTGATGCTGGCGAACACCAGAATATTCACCGGCAGGCCCCAGAAATTGCCGACCTTGATGGTCTTGCGGCACGGCGAAGAACGGGCGAAATCGCAGAAATTGAGGATCAGCGTGCCGTAGATCGACAGCCACAACGCGCCACCGGCAAAGATGTTGCGCCACATCTCGCCACCGGTCAGTGGTTCGCGGATCGACCAGGCGATGGTCGCGTTGGCCTGAAAGTACATCCACGCGGCGAGGGCGGCGACAGTCAGCAGAATCACCGGCCCGGCGAACGCCTCGTAACGCCGCACCATCTCCATGCCATAGGCGAGGATCGCCAGTTGCACGAACCAGATCGCCACGAAACACACCCAGCCCAGGCTCGATAAACCGAGGATCGAGTTGTGGTCGTAGTCGGCGAAGCCTGGATGAACCGCGGTCAGCAGTACCCGAAAGACCACCGAGGCCAGGTACGTCTGAATCCCGAACCAGGCAATGGCGATAACGGCACGGATCAATGCAGGAATCTGCGCCCCGTGAATGCCGAAACTGATCCGGCTGATGACAGGAAACGGTACACCGGTCTTTTGTCCCATGTAGCCGGAGAGGTTCATGAAGCAATACACCAACGCCGCGCCGATCCCCAGGGACAGCAGGATTTGCCAGCCGCCCAGGCCGAGGGCGTACAGCCCGATGGCGAATGAGTAATTGGCGATGTTGTGAACGTCGTTTGTCCACAGGGCGAAGATGCTGTAGCGGCCCCAACGTCGACCTTCGGCCTTGGTCGGCGCCAGGTCCTTGTTGTGCAGGCGAGGGCTGAGTACGACGGGTTCTTGAAACGTTTGGTCGTGAGGGGTTGAAGTGGGGGAGGAGGGCAGATCCAGCGCGATGTTGTTAGTGGAGAGGCTAGTACGCATTCCGGCAGGCTCCGAGCTTGGCGTCGCGATGACTGTGCATGAGCGTTGGCTCGACAAATCTTCGTCGCGGGCAGTCAGCATCATTGGTTACGGGGCATCTGCAGCCTGTACGGGATAGGGCGCTTCAGGCTTGCGGATCTAAAGTGTGTGTATGTTTTGATATGATTGTATACAAAACATGTATGCACTTAAGCCAGATCCATGCCAGTCAGCGATCTATGAAATCTATCTTTAATTTCGTTTTGTTATCTATTCGCGATAAGTAACTGAAATTAAGACGATATAAATTGACTGTTTGAACAGGTATTTATTTTTCAGCGGGATTTGTGCGAAAGGTCGACTGAGGAAGTCGGGGCTGGGGTGTGTAACTTTTTGGGGCGCTGAAATGAAAAGTGCACACAGAAATGGCACCTATGGTGACATTTCTGTGTACACATTTTTGGAGCCGATCATAGAACCTGTGGGAGCGGGCTTGCTCGCGAAAGCGGACTGACATTCAACATG
>NZ_JAHBDP010000044.1:0-124172 GCF_019956495.1 Pseudomonas sp. BF-B-26
GTCAACATCAATGTTGAATGAAAAACCGCCTTCGTCGGAACGCCGCCCGGAGCAAGCCCGCTCCCACAAGGGGATTGTCTAGAGTCTGGAAAACTAACTGGCCTCGAGAACCGCAACGTCTTCCGGCACCTTCACGAAAATGCTGTATTTCGCGCCTTCCATGGCTTCGAAGGCGATCAACTTCTCCACCAGTGGCCCGTTCAACACCTTGCCGGCATTGAGCAGCAGCATGCCGTTGTCGGCATTGAGGTTGCGCGCCAGGATCATGCCCGCCGCCACTTCCCGTGTGGTCAGCACCTTGACCGACGGATCGGCCAACGAGACATCGCTCAGGTAGGCGGCACAGACCTGAATGAAATCCTCCACCAACTCGGGATCGTAGAGTCGCCCGGCATAGTTGCGGATGTAGACCAGTGCTTCATCGCTGTTCATCTGCCGCTCGAGGATCAGCCCACGCTGCAACTCAATGAAATCCACCGCCAGTTTCAATAGCCGCGAACCGAACGGAATCGCCTCGCCCTTGAGCCGGTCGGGGAAGCCGCTGCCGTCCCAGCGCTCCTGGTGATGAAGAATCAGACGGGCGGCGTCCTTCATCGGATCGAGCGTCATCAACAGCGATTCGCTCTGCTTGGGATAACCGCGATAACGCTCCCGATCGCTGTGGTGCAGCAGGTCCGCGGGCGCGGTCATCATGCTGTCGGTCCAGCTCAGTTTGCCAATGTTGTAGAGCGCCGCGGCCATGGTCAGGTCGCGACTGGTGCCCTCATCCAGGCCATGAAGTTTGCAGTACACCCGCACCAGTTCGATGATCTGGCGGTTGGTCTGTTTGGCCGGCGGCAGGCGCAGGTTGGCCAGCAGCGAGAACACCTCGGTGCCGGTGACATAGCTGTGCTTGAGCTCTTCGTAGGCCAGGTCGAGCATGTCGGCGGTCTGCTGCAGTTCGGCAGTGCGGGCGGCGACGTGTTTTTCCAGGGTGATGTTGAGCGACTTCAACTGGTCGTTCTGCAACCGGGTCAACTGCTCCAGACGCTGGCGTTCGCGCTCGGAGTATTGATGAGCGAGGGACTGGCGCAAGGTCAGGAGCATTTCCTCGTCGCTCCAGGGTTTGCTGATGTAGCGGTGAATCTTCCCTTCGTTGATCGCTTTGATGATCGTCGGCATGTCCGCGTAGCCGGTGAGCAGAATCCGGGTGGTCGTCGGGTAAAGCTGATGGATGCGGGCCAGCAGCGTGGCGCCGTCCATATTGGGCATGCGTGCGTCGGTCATCACCAGGTCAATGGAGTGTTGCTCCATGATCTCCAGCGCCTGGCCACCGCTGGTGGCCAGCAGCAACTCGTAGGGCTGGCCGCGTAACAGGCGACGCAGGCTGTTGAGGATTGACTCCTCGTCATCGACCAGCAGCACCTTGGGTTTATCGTTCAAAGTCGTGGGGAGTTGCTCTTCCATGGCGTCACCTCAAGAAAAACGGGCACATCGTTGTGGCAGGCCCCGAGGCAAACATCCCCTATTGCCGGAGCCTGACCTACAGGCTAGATGATTTTCAGCCCGCCAACAGAAATGATTCAGCTCATTGAGTTGCGCGAAGTGCTGGACAGGCGACTATGCTGAGCTGACTCGGATCCAAATCTGCACGTTCGGTCAGGTGATCAGGGAAAGGAAGCCCCCATGCGAAAACCGCATCAAGCTGCCGCCGGTACTGGCGTATGTCGATAAATACGCTGCTGGCGCGGACCAACCGACGGATTCTTATCGTCGACGACACAGCCTCGATTCATGCGGACTTCGCCAAGATCCTCAGTCCGCCATCGATCGATGACGACAGCCTGATCAGCGCCGAAAATGCCCTGTTCGGCACTCCTGCGGCGCTATCGCTGCAGAGCTTCGTGCTCGATTCGGCGTTTCAGGGCCTCGAAGCCCTGGACAAGGTCGAGACGGCGCTGGCCAACGACATGCCCTACGCGATGGCCTTCATCGACATGCGCATGCCGCCAGGCTGGGACGGGCTGGAAACCATCGAACGGCTGTGGCAGGTCGATCCCAAGCTGCAAGTGGCGCTTTGCACCGCTTATTCTGACTATTCCTGGGAAGACATCGACGAACGCCTGGAACTGGGCGATCGCCTGCTGATTCTGAAAAAACCTTTCGATGCCATCGAAATCCGCCAGATGGCCAGCGCATTGACGGCCAAGTGGCAAATGACCGAAGACGCAGAGCTGAAGATGTCGCTGCTCGAACAGGCGGTCGAAGAACGCACCCGAGAGCTGTCCGACGCCAACATCATCGTGCAGAACAGCCCGACCATTCTGTATCGGTTACGCGGCGAACCGTCGTTTCCGTTGATGTACATCTCGCACAACATCACCAAATACGGTCATGTCGCGGCGAAACTGGTCACCTCGACCAACTGGGCTCAGGAACTGATCCATCCCGATGATCAAACCAAGGTCGACACCGCCATGGCCCGGGTGCTGGACCGTCATGCGGCAGGCGCTTCCATCGAATTCCGGATGCGCACTGGCGAAGGCGCCTGGCGCTGGGTCGAAAACCGCTATATCCCGGTGCGCGACGATGAAGGCCGTTTGCTGGAAGTCGAAGGCATCATCATCGACATCACCGAACGTAAACTGGCCGAAGAGAAAATCGCCCTGCTGGCCCGCACCGACGGGCTGACCGGGCTGGCCAACCGGGCGACGCTGATCGAGCGGTTGCACCAGGCATTCGCCTCGGCGCGTCGGGGGGCGGCACCGTTCGCCATGTTTTACCTGGACCTGGATCACTTCAAACGCATCAACGATACCCTCGGCCATCCCGTGGGCGACCTGTTGCTGCAAGAGGTTGCCCGCCGGATCAAGGACTGTGTGCGCGAAAACGATGTGGTCGCCCGCCTCGGCGGTGACGAGTTCGCGATCTTGCAACTGGACGTCAGCGACCCGACCCAATCCGCAGCCCTGGCCGCCAAGATCCGCGATACGTTGGTACTGCCCTATTCCCTGGCCGGCAACGATGTGCGGGTCTCAGTGAGTATCGGCATCAGCAGCTGCACCCCGGAAAGCACCAGCGCCGACGGCCTGCTGACCCAAGCCGACATGGCGCTGTACCGCTCCAAGGAACAGGGCCGCAACCAGTACCACTTCCACTCCGAGGAGATCAATCAGGAGGTGGTCGAACGCATGACCATCGCCAGCGACCTGAGAACGGCCATCGAACACGAAGAACTCGAACTGCATTACTGGCCGGAAGTGGACTTGACCAGCGGCAAAATCCTCGGCATGGAAGCGCAAGTCAGCTGGAACCACCCTGAGCGCGGTTTGCTGGAAGCCCCGGCGTTCCTGCCCGCGGCGGAAAAGACCGGCACCATCGTCGCGCTCGGTCACTGGGTGCTGGATCGCGCCTGCCGGCAAATGCGTCAATGGCGCGATGAGGGAATGGCGCCGCCGGTGATTGCGATCAAGCTGTCCCTGGCGCAACTTAAAAGTGGTCCCGAACTGATCTATGACGTGCTGCGCACCACCGCGCGCTGGGAACTCTGCCCCTGGGACCTGCGCTTCGACGTCACGGAAGCGACACTGGCCCAGACCAAATGGACCCACAACGATGTGCTGCCGCGCCTGCGTGAACTGGGGGTGAAGATCGCCATCGACGACTTCGGCACCGAGTACTCCTCGTTCGACTACCTCAAGACCTACCAGGTCAATCACCTGAAACTCGCTCAGGCCTTCATCGACACCGCCGCCCGCGATCCGGCCAGCGCGAACACCTTGCGCGCCATCATCAACTTCGCCCGTGAAGTCGGGATCGGCATCATTGCCGAGGGCGTCGAAACCCAGGAGCAGCGCAGCTCGCTGATGGCCACCGGTTCACCGATGAACGCCCAGGGTTACTTCTTCAGCAAAGCGGTCAGCAGCCAGCAGGCCGCCGAGCTGCTGAAGGCCGGCAGCATCGTGCCCCCCAACCATGACATCGGGCCGATTCTGGAGAACCCGCCGCGCTCCACGGAGGGCAAAGGATGAAAACGCCTTTCGTGCGGACTAACCGGCGCATCTTGATCATCGACGACACGCCCTCGATTCATGAGGATTTTCGCAAGATTCTTGGCGCCGAGATCGAAGGTGAGGAACCCGGCGGCGAACAGACCCTCGCCAGCGCTGAAGAAGCCCTGTTCGGCACCGTGCAGCTTGATCGGCTGACGTTCCAGCTCGACTCGGCCTACCAGGGCCAGGAAGCCCTCGAACTGGTCACGCGCTCACTGGCCGAAGGTCGCCCCTATGCCATGGCGTTCACCGACATGCGCATGCCACCGGGCTGGGACGGCCTGGAAACCATCGAACAACTGTGGAAGGCCGACCCTCACCTGCAAATCGCGTTGTGCACCGCTTTTTCCGATTACACCTGGGAAGACATGGCCGAACGGCTGGAATTCGGCGACCAGTTGCTGGTGCTGAAAAAACCCTTCGACAGCCTGGAAATCCGCCAGATGGCCAGTGCCCTGACCTGGAAATGGCAGATG
The DNA here is from genome assembly GCF_019956495.1 of Pseudomonas sp. BF-B-26. Taxonomy (NCBI): domain Bacteria; kingdom Pseudomonadati; phylum Pseudomonadota; class Gammaproteobacteria; order Pseudomonadales; family Pseudomonadaceae; genus Pseudomonas; species Pseudomonas sp. BF-B-26. The sequence continues at coordinate 4,508 of NZ_JAHBDP010000044.1, forward strand.
GCGCAGGACGCGGCGATGAAGGTCCTGAGCCTGGAGCAAACCATCGAGGCGCGGGTCCACGAACTGCTCAAGGTGTCGCACCTGTTGCAGTACGACGTACTGACCGAGCTGCCCAACAGCACCTTGCTCGGTGACCGGTTGAACCAGTCCCTGGCCCTGTCCCGTCGCCATGACAAACAACTGGCCGTGATGTTTCTGGGCCTCGATCGCTTCAAGCGCATCAACAATGCCCTGGGTCATCCGGCCGGTGACGAAATGCTTAAACAGGTCGGGCGCAATCTGGTGGCGACGATCCGCGAGTCCGACTCGGTGTTTCGCTACGGTTCCGATGAATTCGTGGTGATCCTCGCCGACGTCCGCCATCCCCAGCAGACCAAGGGCATCGCCGAAAAACTCTTGAACGCCATCCGCGCGCCCCAGCACATTGCCGGCCACGACCTCAGCGTGACCGCCAGCCTGGGCATCAGCATTTACCCGGACGACGGCTTCGATGCCATCGCGCTGATCAAGAAAGCCGAAACCGCGATGCGCAACGTCAAGGAAAGCGGCCCGAACGATTTCAGGTTTTTCATCGACGAGATGAACCAGCGCGCCCGGGATCAGCAAAGCATCGAGAGCGGCATTCGCCTGGCGCTGGAACGCAACGAATTTGTCCTGCATTACCAGCCCAAACTGGACCTGGTCAGTGGCCAGGTGGTCGGTGCCGAGGCGCTGATCCGCTGGCAAAAACCGGGGCACGGCCTGGTCTACCCCTCGGACTTCATCAGTATTGCCGAAGACAGCGGCTTGATCGTGCCGTTGAGCAAATGGGTGCTGGCCGAGGCATGCCGACAAGCCTGCGCCTGGCAGGCCGCGGGGCTGCCGAAAATCTGTATGTCGGTGAACATGTCGGCCATCGATTTCCGTCAGCGGGACTTTGTCGACGGCATCGAACAGATCCTCAAACAAACAGGTCTGGAACCGGCCTTGCTGGAGCTGGAAATCACCGAAGGCGTGTTGATGCAGAACGTCGAAACCACGGTAAACGCTCTGGCCCGGCTCAAGTTGATGGGCGTACGACTGGCCATCGATGACTTCGGTACCGGTTATTCCAGCCTGAGCTACTTGCGGCGTTTTCCCATCGACGTGCTGAAAATCGACCAGTCGTTCATTCGCGGCTTAAGCCGCGACAGCAGCGACGCCGCGCTGGTCAGCGCCATCATCAGCCTGGGCCGGAGCCTCAAGCTGACCATCATCGCCGAAGGGGTGGAAACCCTCGAACAACTGGACTTCCTCAAGTCACATCAATGTGAAGAGGGTCAAGGTTACTACTTCAGCAAAGCCGTGGCGCCGGACGCCTTCGTCCGGTATCTGGGGTCGGTGAAGCCCTCTTCATCCGCAGCCACGTGAACGATGCGCAGGCCCAAGCCAAGGAATCATCAGATGTCGCCTTCTTTTCACCGTCTGCTATTGGCACCGTTGTTCGGCCTCTGCCTGAGCGCTGGCGCCGCACCGCTGGATGAACCGCTCAAACCACTGCCGGCGGTGCCCCAGCAAAATCCGCTGCGGATCGAGCTCGGTCGCCAGTTGTTCAACGAGACACGCTTGTCGGTCAACAATTCACTGTCCTGCGCCAGTTGCCATCGACTGGAAAATGGCGGTGCCGACAACAAGGCGTTTTCCCTCGGGTTCAACGGCGTTCCAGTGACGATCAACACCCCCAGCGTGTTCAACGCCAGCCTGAATTTCCGACAATTCTGGAACGGCCGCGCCGACACACTGGAAACCCAGATCCACGGCGTGGTGCAAAGCCCCAGTGAAATGGGGAGTAACTGGGAGCATGTGGTGCAGATGCTGACCGCCGATGCGGCTTATCAGACCTCGTTCGCCAACGCCTACCCGGACGGCGTGACCATGAACAATGTGCAGAATGCCCTGGCCACCTATGAACGCACGCTGATCAGCGCCAACTCGCGTTTCGACCAATACCTGCAAGGCGATACCGACATTCTCACCCTCGACGAGAAATACGGTTACCAACGTTTCAAGGACTACGGCTGCATCGCCTGCCACCAGGGCGTCAACATCGGCGGCAACATGTTCCAGAAGTTCGGGGTCATGGGCGACTACTTCAAGACTCGAGGCAACCCCACCGAAGCCGACCTGGGCCGCTATCTGATCACCAAAGACGAAGAGGACCGCAACGTATTCAAGGTCCCGAGCCTGCGCAACGTTGCCGTGACCGCGCCGTACTTTCACGATGGTTCGGCCAAGACTCTTGAAGAAGCGGTGGATGTGATGTTCAAGTTCCAGCTCGGTCGTATTCCCTCTGCCGACGACAAAACGCTGATCATCAAATTCCTCAAGACCCTGACCGGTGAATGGGGAGGCAAGCCCTTATGAAAACGTCTAACCGCCGCAACCTGGCGTTGCTTGGCGTCGTGGCTCTGATGCTGGCTTCAGTGCTGCTGTTTCTGTACCTCAAATCCAGCTCGAACCAGACGATAACCTACGCCGAATCCCGGGACCTGATCGGCCGGATCAAACAGCTGAACGCACAATGGGAAACCGAGATCCTCAAGGCCAGGATCGCCATCAGTCACAACTACGATCCGTTGGTCTCGCCACTGACCGAGATAACGGACCTTTGGGAGCGGTTCGACACCATGGAGTCGAACCACGGCCGCAACGACTCGCCCATCTGGCGCGCCAGCCATGATGCGTACCTGAGCGCCATTCAGGAAAAGACCCGCTTGGTGGAGCAGTTCAAGTCTCACAACGCCGTGCTGCGCAACTCACTGGCGTTCCTGCCCACCGCCGAGGACGACATTCAGGAACAGCTGTCCGGGTTGGTGGGTGAGGACCAACTGCAACTTCAGAACGCCGCCACCGACACCTATGACTTGCTGCTCAGCAGCCTGGAGTTCGCCCAGGTCACCTCCGATGACAGGGCCGCCGACATCCTGCTCGGGTTGAACAAACTGGGGGTGAACAAACAGCGTCTGCCTGAACAGTTCCACAGTCCGATCGACATTATGAGCAACCACATCGCGCTGATTGTGCGCGAACAACCCGTGGTCAATCGGTTACTGGAAAACATCGAAGCCGTTCCCGTGGCCGAACGCCTGGACGACATTACCAACCTGCTGAACACCGACCAGCAGCGGACCGACGCGGTCGATCAGCGTTATCACTTCTACATGCTGGTGTTTTCCGTACTGTTGGTGCTGTTACTGGTGTACCTGGCGATTCACCTGATGCGCAGTTTCACGGTGATCAACCGCGTCAACAAAGCCCTGCAAACCGCCAATGAAGACCTGGAGCTGCGGGTTGAAGAGCGCACCCGCGAACTCAAGGATACCCAGAGCGAACTGCTCGACACCGCGCGCCAGGCCGGCATGGCCGAGATCGCCACCAATGTGCTGCACAACGTCGGCAACGTGCTCAACAGCGTGAACATTTCGGCCGACCTGGTGACCCGCAAACTGCGCGGCAGCAAGGCGCTGGGCCTGGGCAAGGCCATGCAACTGATCAACGACCATCAAGGTGACCTCGGCACCTTTCTGACCGAGGACCCGAAAGGCAAGTTGCTACCCGGTTACCTGAATCAACTGGTGGACGCGATAGCCCTGGAACAACAAGGCATGACCGACGAACTGGCCCAACTGACCAAAAGCGTGGACCACATCAAGGACATCGTCGCCACCCAGCAGTCCTACGCAGGCGCCAACAGCCTGATGGAACCGCTGCACATCAGCGAATTGCTGGAAGACGCCCTGCGCATGAACTCTGGCGCCCTGACCCGACACCACGTCACGGTAGTCAAGGAGTACAGCGATGTGCCGCAGGTCATGGGGGACAAGCACCGGTTGCTGCTGATCCTGATCAACCTGATCAGCAACGCCAAATACGCCATGTCCGACCTCAGCAACCGCCCGCGACAAATGACCCTGGGGGTCAAAATCGTCGAAGACAAGATCCTGCAAGTCAGCGTCAAGGACGACGGCGAAGGCATCGCCGAGGAAAACATGACGCGCATCTTTTCCCACGGGTTTACTACCCGCAAGGAAGGCCACGGCTTCGGCCTGCACAGCTGCGCCCTGGCCGCCATCGAAATGAACGGCCACCTCACCGCCCATAGCGACGGACCGGGCAAGGGTGCGCTGTTCACGTTGCAGATACCGCTGAAAACCGTCAAGGAGGAAGCATGAGCGAGCTTTCGAATCGACGCATTCTGCTGATCGATGACACCCCGTCCATTCACGTGGACTTCCGCAAGATTCTCACGCCCATGCCGGAACAGACCGTCGAACTGGACGAGATGGAGGCCGAGCTGTTTGGCAGCGAAGTGAAATCAACCCGTGCACTGTTCGAGCTCGACTCGGCCTATGGCGGCCAGGAAGGCCTGGGCAAACTCAAATGGGCCTTGCAGGAAAACCGCCCCTACGCCCTGGCCTTTGTCGACATGCGCATGCCCGAGGGCTGGGACGGTGCGCAGACCATCGAACATTTGTGGCAGGCCGACCCACGCCTGCAAGTGGTGGTGTGCACCGCCTATTCCGACTATTCCTGGGATGAACTGCTCGATCGATTGAACGCACATGACCGGCTGCTGATCCTGAAAAAGCCGTTCGACAACATTGAAGTCCAGCAGATGGCCAACACCCTGTTGACCAAATGGGACATGACCGAACGGGCCAGCGTGCAGATGGACCATTTAGGGCAAATGGTCGAACGCCGAACCCGGCAACTGACAGAAACCAGCGTCGAATTGCAGCGGGAAATCGACGAGCGCAAACAGCTGGAAACCCAATTGGTGCAATCGGAAAAACTCGCTTCATTAGGGCAGCTCGCGGCTGGCGTCGCCCATGAAATCAACAACCCCATCGGCTTCATTTCCTCCAACCTCGGCACCCTGGACGGCTACTTCAAACAACTGCAGGAAATGCTCGACGCCTATCGCGATGCGGAAGAGGCGATCGGCTCCAGCGAGCTCATCGAGCGTTTGAACCAACTGCGCGAACGGGTCGAGCTGGAGTTCCTGCGCGAGGACATTCCGCTGCTGATCAAGGAATCCAAGGACGGCATCAACCGGGTCGGGCAGATCGTCAAGGACCTGAAGGACTTCTCCCGGGTGGACTCCAATCAGGAATGGCAGTGGGCCAATCTGCAACAGGGCATCGAATCGACCTTGAACATTGTCGCCAACGAACTCAAGTACAAGGCCGATGTGCTCAAGGAATACCAGGACCTGCCCGACATCGAATGCCTGCCTTCGCAAATCAATCAGGTGATCATGAACCTGATCGTCAACGCCTCTCAGGCCATCGGCCCGGAGCGCGGCACCATCACCTTGCGCACCGGGCTTGAAGCGGAAACGGTGTGGATAGAGGTCGCGGACACTGGCTCCGGCATCGCACCGGACAGCTTGCTGAAAATCTTCGACCCGTTTTTTACCACCAAACCGGTGGGCCAGGGGACGGGGCTGGGGTTGTCCCTGTCCTATGGCATCGTGAAAAAACATCGGGGGGATATTACGGTGCGCAGTGAAGTGGGCGTGGGAACCACGTTTCGGGTCCAGTTGCCGATTCACCAATCCAATCTCTGACCCCCCTGTAGGAGCAAAGCTTGCTCGCGATTGCGGTGTGTCATTCACTATTAATGTCGACTGACACACCGCAATCGCGAGCAAGCTTTGCTCCTACGGGTTTATGCGGGTCAGGTGGCTTCCTGGAAATCCATCTCCGGTGGCTGGCGACGGAAGCCGCCAGTCAGCACCGCCAGGTACACCACGCCAATCGCCAGCCAGCTCAACCCCAGATAGATCGCCAGGTGATCGAGGCTGACCATCAGCCACAAATCCGCCGCCAGACCGATAAACGGGAACAGCAGGAACAACACGAATTCACGCAGCCCTTTGTGCTCACCGCCGATCCAGTAGTGAAAGATCACCGACAGGTTCACCAGACTGAACGCCAGGAACGCGCCGAAGTTGATGAACGAGGTCGAGGTGGTGACGTCCAGTTTCAGCGCCAGCAACGCGACCACGGCGCACAGCAGGATGCTGTTGACTGGTGTGCCAAAGCGTTCATGCAAGGTGCCGAAGAACGATTTTGGCAGCACGCCGTCACGACCCATGGCGAACAACAGCCGCGAGCCGCTGGCCTGCGCCGACAGGCCCGACGCAAACTGGCCGACGATCAGGCCGATCAGAAAGATCGACACGAACAGGTCACCACCAATGTTGCGGGCAATTTCATAGGCTGCCGAGTCGACGCTGTCGAACTGGAACGACGGATGCGCGATCTGCACGAAGTACGACACACCGACGAAGATCAACCCGCCGATCAGGGTGATCAGCATGATCGCTCGCGGGATGGTGCGGCGCGGGTCGCGGGTTTCTTCGGTCAGGGTGCTGACCGCGTCAAACCCGAGGAATGAATAACAGGCGATGGCTGCACCGCTCATGATCAGCGGCATCTGCATATCACCGTTGAAGAACGGTTTGACCGACCACAACGGCGTGCTCGCATCACCACCGACGTAATGAACGCACAGCGCCACGAAGGCGATCAGCACCAGGAACTGCACCAGCATCAGTAACGCGTTGATGCCGTTGGCCAGTTTCAGGCCGACGATGTTGATTGCACTGGTGATGCCGATGAACGCCAGTACCCAGATCCACTGCGGCACGGCCGGGAACGCGGAGTTGAGGTAGGCCGCGCCGATCAGCCAGATCGCCATCGGCAGGAACAGGTAGTCGAGCAGCACGGCCCAACCGGCGATGAAACCGAGTTTCGGGCTGATCGCCTTGCGGACATAGCTATAGGCCGAGCCAGCGACGGGAAACGCCGAGGCCATTCGGCCGTAACTCATGGCGGTGAAAAACATCGCCACCAGCGCCGCCAGGTAAGCGGCCGGGACCATGCCGGCGGTGGATTGAGCGAGGATGCCAAAGGTGCCGAGCACGATGATCGGCGTCATGTAGGCGATGCCGAACAGCACCACCGACCCCAATGACAGGGTGCGTTGCAAATGAGCCATGAGCGACTACTCCGAATTTATTAGATTTATGGCAGAGCCGAGTTCGGCGCTAAATTTCGGGTGTTTCGTTGTTGTTCTGGTTATTGGCCGACACAGATGTGTCGCCTGTCAGGGCCTCTTCGCGAGCAAGCCCGCTCCCACATTTGATCTCGGGAGTTCACACAACCAATGTGGGAGCGGGCTTGCTCGCGAAGAGGCCAGTACAAGCCACAGAGAATTTGGATCAACCTTTTGGAATCAGCAGCTCCCGCAATCCACAAGCATGCTCAACAATCTCTCCCGGCAACCGCAGCCGCTGATCATCCAGATACCGATAATCCTGCCGCGCCGCCGTTAGCTGATTCAGGTCCAGCTCCACTGCAAACTGCCCCTCCTCCCGTCCGGCCTCGAACAACAAAGTCCCCAGCGGATCCACCAGCGCACTGCCACCCGCGAACACCAACCCGCCATCGCCCTCTTCCACCCGGTTGACCATCAGCGCAAACGCCTGGTTTTCCTGGGCGCGGGCCATGATCGCGGTGCGGTGAGTCGGGCCGTAAGGGTCCATGTTGCCGTTGGTGACGATCAGCAGTTCGGCCCCCAATTGCGCCAGGGCCCGGGCGGTTTCCGGGAATTCGATGTCGTAGCAAATCAGCAGGCCGACCCGCACACCGTTCCACTCACACGTGGCGTAACGGTCGCCGGGCTCGAACACACCGCGGTCCGACGCCCACAGGTGCGTCTTGCGATATTTCAGCGCGATACCTTCGGGGGTGATCAGCAGCGTGGTGTTGTAGAAGCGGCCGTTGTCGTTTTCGGCCATGCCGATCACCACGGCGATATTGCGTTCACGGGCCGCAGCCAGCACCGCGCTGACGGTCGGACCGTCCAGCGGTTCGGCGGTTTCGGCCAACGCCTCGAGGGTCGGGAAGCCCATCAGGTGGGTTTCGGGAAACACGATCAGCTGCGTATCGGCAGCACAGGCCGCCATCGCCTTCAGCGCGCGGTCGAGGTTGTAAGCCGTGTCGTTGTCACGGCCCGCCAACTGGGCGAGTTCGACTTTCATGGGTATTCCTTGTTCTTGACCAGGCTGGCAGAAAGATTGCCCGGTCGGTGTCTGTGCGCCAGTATGCGCAGCAAGCCACCGGCCGGGAAATCACGCCGCTGGGGTAACCCGATAGGGGTAGAGGCATGACACTTTCGTTAGACGACATCGCATGGCACCGCTCGGTCGGGCAACTGATCGACGCCCTGGACAAGCCCAATTTCTGGACGCAGTTGGTACGGTTGCTGGATCAGTACGTGACCTTCGACAGCTGGGTGGCGCTGCTTTTCAGCGCTGATCAGCACCCGCAAGTGTTCGCCGAATGCCCGGGCGCGGACGGCAGTCCCGATCAGTTGTTCCAGGACTATCTGCGCGGTTTGTACCTGCTCGATCCGTTCTACATCGCCTGTCGCGAGCAGTCGCGCACCGGGCTTTATCGCCTGTCGGAAGTGGCGCCGGAGCATTTCGAGCTGACCGAGTATTACCAGCGCTACTTTCGTCTGAATGTGGTGGCCGATGAAATCCAGTTCAATTGCCAACTCGAAGGCGACCGCACGCTGTGCCTGTCACTGGGCAGCAAGCAACGTTTCAGCGGCCAACAGATTGCCTTGCTGTCGCTGATCCAGCCCTGGGTGCTCGGCCTGTTACGCCAGCGCCTGCCCTACGAAATCAACGAAGTCGTGGCCCTTGCGCCAGCACCACCGCCAGTCGACTGGCGCGTGCAGCTGGAGACGTCGGTGCAGCAACTCAAAGGCGCGCAATTGACCGCCCGGGAGCTGGATGTCGGACGCTTGATGCTCAGCGGTTGCTCCAGTAAAGAAATCGCCCGCAAGCTGGAAATCTCTGTTGAAACCGTGAAAGTCCATAAGAAACACATGTACAGCAAACTGGGGATCAAATCCCAGTCGGAGCTGTTTTCGATTTTTCTGCAGGCACAAAATGCCTGAGCACCCGTCACTTCATTGATTGTTACCACTTATCGGAAACAGAAGAGACCTGTTATTTCTGACAGTAGACCCGACCCACCTCCCCGCTAAACAATCCGTCTGACGTTGATGTTCAATCAATGCGGTTATGCCCGCACTGCCTGTCCTGGATCTAGCTGAGTAACTAACTCACTTCGTTGATCTAAGCGTGCTCTTGCATGATCAGCGCGTTGCAATTGGACGTTTAAGGTAATTAAACGTTTTTACTCATCAGCCACGGACAGGTTTCCTTATGTTTACACGCCGCTCCTTTTTGACATTCGCGTCACTCTCAACGGCTTTCTGCGCTCTGAACATCAAGTCAGCGGCAATCGCAGAAGAACATCTGAAGCTGGGTGCGTCTGAGGTGTTCTCCTTCGACAGTTTGATTGAACGTGCGCGAGCCTTAGTGTTGAAGCCCTATATCGCTCCAGCAACAGCTTCTGCACAACTCCTGTCAAAGATCGACTACGAAGCCCATGGAAAAATAAAGTTCGACCCGCAACATGCGCTTTTTTCAAAAGGGTCAGGACAATACCCTGTCACTTTTTTTCACTTGGGCACCTACTTTCGTGTACCGGTCCGCCTGCATTTGATTAAAGAAGGTATTGCTCAAGAGATAATCTACGACCCGAGCTACTTCACTATGCCTGCCGAAAGTCCGGCTCATGCACTTCCCCCGGACAGTGGTTTTTCTGGATTTCGTCTTCAGGAAAGTCGCCGGGGTGACCAGAAAAAACGCGACTGGAAGCACAATGACTGGGTGGCCTTTCTCGGTGCCTCGTATTTTCGCGCCATTGGCGAGTTGTACCAATATGGGCTTTCAGCGCGCGGCATCGCGCTGGACGTCGCGCAACCGGATACGGCTGAAGAGTTTCCAAACTTCACGCACATCTGGTTTGAAACCCCCAAGGAGGATCGCAATGAGAGCGTGACGCTGTACGCGTTGCTCGACGGCCCCAGCATCTGTGGCGCCTATCGCTTCACCATTCACCGGACCAAAGGTGTGGTCATGGATGTCGAGTGCGCGCTATTTCTGCGCCAGGATGTTGGACGTTTTGGCATCGCCCCGCTGACCTCCATGCATTGGTTCAGCGAAACCGCCAAGCGCACCGCTGCCGACTGGCGCCCCGAGGTACACGATTCTGATGGCCTGGCGCTTTGGACCGGGAACGGCGAGCGCATCTGGCGACCATTGAACAACCCAGGGCGCACCATGGCGTCGGCTTTCAGCGACAACCATCCACGAGGTTTTGGTTTATTACAGCGGGATCGGGACTTCAACAATTTTGAGGACGGCGTGCATTACGAACGTCGCCCCAGTCTGTGGGTAGAACCTCTTGGCGATTGGGGGGCAGGCAGCGTTCAGTTGGTGGAAATCCCCACTGACGATGAAATTCACGACAATATCGTCGCCATGTGGGTCCCTGCTGAACCTGCCGAGGCAGGCAATACCTATCGGCTACGTTATCGCCTTCATTGGTTGGCGGATGAACCCTACCCTTCTGAATTGGCTCGTTGCGTGGCGACGCGCTTGGGCAATGGCGGCCAACCCGGCCAACCGCGCCCCAAAGGCGTGCGCAAGTTCGTCGTAGAGTTCAAAGGCACACCGCTGGAGAAGCTCGCCTTCGGGGTAAAACCGCAAGCCGTACTGTCTTCCTCGAGAGGAACATTCTCGAATGTATTTACAGAGGCCGTACCAGATGGCGTGCCAGGTCACTGGCGTGCTCAGTTCGATTTAAGCGTCGATGGGAAAGATCCGGTGGAACTGCGCTTGTTCTTACTCCTGGACGGCAAGACGCTGTCGGAAACATGGCTCTATCAATATCACCCATTCGATTCACAATCTGGGGCGATAGCGCTGCAACATCCTTCCGAAACTTTTAACGTTTCCTGAGAGGACTACCGGCCATGGATGTCCGACGCCTCATCAGAAACGCCATCCTGACTACGCTCGTGACGGGAACGTGGGTTCACGCCTATGCGGATTCATCGTCCGGTAACGATAATCTGATTGAAACATTGCTCGCGCAGATGACACTCGAAGAAAAGGCCGGCCAGCTCACACAACTGGGTATGCAAGCGACGCCCACCGGCCCCATTGTGGATAACAAAGGCGAAAACATTGTTCGTGTTGAAGACTCCGGCTCTCTGCTCGGGGTCTATGGCGCCGAAACCACACGTCAACTGCAACGCAGGGCTGTCGAAGGGTCCCGCCTGCATATCCCGTTGCTGTTCTCATTCGACGTGGTTCATGGCTTTCGCACCATTTTTCCAGTTCCACTTGCCGAGGCCTCGGCCTGGGATCCTGAACTGTCACAACGCACTGCCCGTGCCGCCGCCGTCGAAGCAACCGCCAGCGGATTGCACTGGACCTTCGCGCCCATGGTCGATATCGCGCGTGACCCACGTTGGGGTCGGGTGGTAGAGGGTGCAGGCGAGGACCCGTTTCTGGGTTCCTCGCTGGCGGTTGCGCGTGTACGAGGTTTTCGGGGCACCGATGAGAAAAATGCGTCCATGATGCTGGCCACCGCCAAGCATTTTGTTGCATACGGGGCCGCCGAAGGTGGGCGTGACTACAACACTGCCGATATCTCGGAACGTACCTTGCGAGAGGTTTATCTCCCGCCGTTTCGTGCCGCTGTAGAGGCAGGGGCAGATGCGATCATGCCTGGATTCAACGAGATCGCGGGCGCACCGATGCATGCAAACCGCTCGCTGCTTAAGGAAAGACTGCGCGATCAGTGGGGCTTCGACGGGGTCATTGTCAGCGACTACAGCGGCATACCGGAACTGATGGAGCACGGCGTCGCTGCAATCCCCACGACAGCGGTCAATCTCGCACTCGAGGCCACGATGGATATCGACATGGTCAGCGGTCTCTACGCTAAGGAATTACCGGCACTGGTGCGCAGCGGGCAAATTCCACAGCGCTTGCTGGACGACGCTGTGCGGCGTGTACTCCAAACCAAACAACGACTGGGCCTGTTCGAGAACCCTTATCGCTACAGCGACCCGGTCCGCGAACGTCAGCTGACCCTCTCGCCCCAGATGCGCGCGCTGGCGCGGGAAGCGGCGCAAAAATCCATTGTGCTGTTGAAGAACGACAACCAATTGTTGCCGCTGCCCAAGGACATCCACAAACTCTTGGTGGTAGGCGCGCTCGCTACTGACGCCAACGCCACATTGGGCTCTTGGCCAGGGGACGGCCGCCCCGAGGACTCGATTACAGTTCTTGAGGGAATCAAGCGCGCGGTATCGCCCGCGACACAGGTCATCTACAGACCAGGAGCCTCGCCCGACAACGCCGAACTCTCAGGGGTCGACGAGGCACAACGCGCCGCCGCGGATGCCGATGTGGTGATTGCCGTTCTCGGCGAAAGTGCGGATATGAGTGGCGAAGCACGCAGTCGTGCATCCCTGGGCCTGCCTGGTGCTCAAGATGCACTGTTGTTGCGGTTGATCGAATCAGGCAAACCCTTGGTGGTCATTCTCATGAACGGTCGACCCTTGGCCATTCCGAGAATGGCCGAGAAAGTGCCCGCTATCCTTGAGTCCTGGTTTCTCGGTTCCGAGATGGGCCACGGCGTGGCCGATGTGTTGTTCGGTGACGTGAATCCAAGTGGCAAGCTCCCCATCACTTTTGCGCGCTCGGTCGGGCAGGTACCCATTTACTTTGAGCACAAGAATACCGGCCGCCCACCGAGCAAAGAGGCGGTTTTCACCTCGAAGTACGTTGACCAACCCTGGACGCCACTTTATCCCTTCGGACATGGCCTGAGTTACACGACCTTTACATACGACACCCCGAGACTCAGTGCAACGACGCTGACAGCGAGTGAAAAACTGTCGGTGCAGGTGACGGTGCGTAATACCGGCAAGCGAGCGGGAGAGGAAATCATCCAGTTATACCTGCGCGACGATGTCGCTAGCGTGACGCGTCCGGTGCGCAGTTTGCGTGGATTTGTGCGGGTCAGGCTCGCTCCGGAAGAAACACGAACAGTAAGTTTCCTGCTGGATGAGGAGGACTTTGCGCTGCTGGATAAATATTTTCTGCGAGTGGTTGAGCCCGGAACGTTCACGGTGTTTGTCGGCGGCAGTTCTGCCACGGACAATCAGGCGAGCTTCGAGGTAACGTCCGGTAAACGATTGCCGGGGCTCGGTTCAGCCATACCGCGGATGCTGCGCGAGACTTCAGCCATGTGAATGCCGGGGCGGTGTCATTCTCTTTTCACGGGTTCCCTACGGGCGCAGAATGCGGACTGCCCCACCAAGTCCGAACCCAAGGAAACCGTATGAGCCTGTCACTCCTGAGCCGCTACGCCTTCTTTGCTGCCTGCGTGATTTTCACCCTCGCCAGCCTGCCCTTTCTGGAGCACGACTGGCTCTGGCCGATCACTGTCGCCACCGGCATTCTCAGCCTCGTGGGCCTGTTCGATCTGCTGCAAAGCCCTCACGCCGTGCGCCGTAACTACCCGATCCTCGGCAACATCCGCTATCTGGTGGAGGGTATTCGCCCGGAAATCCGCCAGTACCTGCTCGAGTCCGACAGCGACGCCCTGCCCTTCTCCCGGGCTCAGCGTTCGCTGGTCTATTCACGGGCCAAGAACGAAAGCGCCGACAAACCCTTCGGCACCTTGATCGATGTGTATCAGTCGGGTTTCGAATTCATCGGCCACTCCATGCGCCCTGCGCCGTTGAGCGACCCGAGCAGTTTCCGCGTCACGGTCGGCGGCCCGCAGTGCACGCAGCCGTACTCGGCGTCGGTGTTCAACATCTCGGCCATGAGCTTCGGCTCCCTCAGCGCCAACGCCATTCGGGCGTTGAACCAAGGGGCGAAACTCGGCAACTTCGCCCACGACACCGGTGAAGGCAGCATCAGCGCCTATCACCGGGAAAACGGCGGCGACCTGACCTGGGAACTGGGCAGCGGCTACTTCGGCTGTCGCACCGCTGACGGGCGCTTCGACCCTGAACGCTTCGCCGCACAAGCGCAGACGCCACAAGTGCGGATGATCGAAATCAAGATGAGCCAGGGCGCCAAACCCGGCCACGGCGGGATCCTGCCCAAGCACAAAGTCACCCGGGAAATCGCCGAAACCCGCGGCATCCTGATGGGCGAAGATTGCATCTCGCCGTCGCGGCACAGCGCGTTTTCCACACCGATCGAGTTGATGCATTTCATCCAGCAGTTGCGTGAACTGTCCGGCGGCAAACCGGTGGGTTTCAAGTTTTGCCTGGGGCATCCGTGGGAATTCATGGGCATCGCCAAGGCCATGCTGGAAACCGGCATCCTCCCCGACTTCATCGTGGTCGATGGCAAGGAAGGCGGCACCGGCGCCGCGCCCGTAGAATTCACCGACCACATTGGTGTGCCAATGCGCGAAGGCCTGTTGTTCGTGCACAACACGCTGGTCGGCCTGAACCTGCGGGACAAAATCAAACTCGGCGCCAGCGGCAAGATTGTCAGCGCCTTCGACATCGCCAGCGTCCTGGCCATCGGCGCCGACTGGGCCAACTCGGCGCGTGGCTTCATGTTCGCCATCGGCTGCATCCAGTCGCAAAGCTGCCACACCAACAAATGCCCGACCGGTGTCGCCACCCAGGACACACTGCGCCAACGCGCACTCGTCGTCCCGGACAAGGCCCAACGCGTCTTCAACTTCCACCGCAACACGCTCAAGGCCCTGGCCGAAATGCTTGCCGCTGCCGGGTTGGAACATCCTTCGCAGCTATCGGCCAAGCATCTGGTACGGCGCATGTCGGCGACCGAGATCAAATTGTTCTCGCAGTTGCATGTGTTCTTGAAACCGGGGGAGTTGCTGACTGGGGAAGTGAATGGGGAGTTTTACTCGCGGATGTGGCAGATGGCGCGGGCGGACAGTTTTGAGCCGAATGAGGTGGTTGCTGCGTAAACAACGATTGAACGCCAACCTCATCGGGAGGTTGGCTTAACACCAAGGAAGGACAGCATGCTGAAAGTCATCGCTCGGGATTTCATCAAACCCGAATACACTGAAACTGTTCGCCCGTGAAGCGGCCCAAACATCGGGATCGTCGGCTGAGAAGCCCTCATGACTCACATCCACGCAACACCACAAACCTGGAAAAGAAGAACTCGCCAATCAGGTACAACAACCAAAACGATGTCACCGTCACCAAACCATGCACCTGCCACAGATCTGCAATATGTCCGACGCCATAGCTCACGACGCCCATGACAGCGCTGAACAACAGATAGCCCAGCACCATCGCCTTCCTGTCAAAGGTGTAAAGCGCATGCACATGGAAGGAAAAGGTGACCGCGATGCAAAACGCCACAAAGTTGCTGATCGCCTGACTGAGTTCGGCGGCGACGGTGAGTACGAAAAAAATCTGCCAATGGATGAGCGCATTGATCACGCCGATGAACATGTAGCTACAGAATCCTTTCAATAACGCTTTCATGCTGACTCCTGCCAATATCCCTGTTTCAGGTGCCTTTCAAACTAGGTGACTGCCCTGTAGCGGTCTACTGACAGAAATAACAGGCAGGCGAGGATTCCAGACCAACGGTCACATCTAACGATATCGTCGCGAACAGTGCCCCTCACCTTTCACCAGTGCAGCCTCTTAATCGGCGCAGGCTCTTTCATGACAATAAAACCGTAATCGCCGATCAGATAAATCCGGTAGTACTGGCTCTCCACCAGCGGCGGATAACCCTGATACCCCACCCGGGTCGCGTTACGTCGCTCCTTCTCTGCAACGACGTTGGTGATCCCCACTTTCGGCAGGTTCTCGGCCAGCATGTAGAAGTCGATGTTCAGCAGATAGTGCAACACCGGCATCTGCTTGAACGAGCCTGCTGCCCCCAGCAACCAGTGATCGGAATAGGTCACTGACATGTAAATGCGCTTGGCTTCGAACAGCTGTCGATTCGACACGATGTCGTGTTGAAGACTCAATAGCGCGCTGGCCGCGAAGGCTTTCTGCACCGTCAGCACGCGCCCGTAGGCGTACGACAGCGAAAGCATCGCCAGCAACGGAATCACCAACAACAGCGGCAGCCGCTGGTGGATTCGTGCCAGCGCCAGATGGCTCAAATAGAACAACAGCACCAACAGGACCGCGAAGCCCATCAAGGTCCTGGCGCCTTCATTGAAGTCCCGGAAAAACAGCGCCATACCCGACACCAGTAAGGTCACTGCCGGTAATGCCAGCACACAGATCAGGCCGATCAGCATTTTGTTCGCGGTGCTGTCCTGACGCGTCACGACGTTGAGCCCCAGGCGAACCGCGCCAGCTATGGCGCACAGCAACAACCCGGCGAACACCCAGGTAAATCCGCCGTGAAACAGCAGCACGACTTTTTCCAGCACCCTGGCGATGTTGACGTGCAGTTGCAGCAACGGCTCCGCGTTCCAGTTCAGCAGCAGGGTGCGATTGTGTTGAGTGAACGGATAAGCACTGACGGCGTAAATCAGGCAGCCCAGGAAGGCCTGAGCGATTTTCCAGCCGATCAACCCGCACCATTGCGGCCAGGCGAGTTTGTCATTGGCGCCCCTGAGTACCTCCACGCAACACAACCCGAGAAACACATTGAAGCTCACCTGATACAGCCCTATCGCCAAGGCAACCAGAAAGGACGGCACCAGCCACTGCTGAATGCGCGAGGGGGGACGGAAGGTAATCGCATAGATGACCGCCACCACGCTCAACGCCATGGCGGGCCCGTCGTATTGATAAGACAGGTTTTGCAGAAAGAACGGGTTGTACCAGAGCGGTAGCGTCACCAGGCAGCAGGCAATCGTCGGTTGCGGGTAGTAATGAAACGTCAGGCTGGTCAGCGCCGCGGCCATGGCCAGTGTGGCGATCAACAGCGGCAGCGGAAAGATGTTCGGCGCGGCATTGCTGAACGTCAGCAGGTTGTAGAACAGCTCGCTGAACAACCGCCCCTGCCCCGTCCAAGCCAAACCGGCCGACAACGATCGCCAGTTGTCATCGATATACGGATAGTCCGCGAGGAGCAACGGCACCACATACACCAAGGTCGCCAACAGAAAAAACAGCCAGACCTGCCGGCGCCCGAGTTCCTTGCTGAAAAAGTCGCTGAACCTGCCCATGCTAAAACCCGAGCCGGTCTTTGCCGCCAACGATGTCTTTCACCACATAACGCGGCCGATGCTTGGCTTCGATGTAGATGCGGCCGACGTACTCACCGAGGATGCCGATGCCGATCAGTTGCACGCCGCCGAGAAACAGAATGGCCGTCATCAACGACGGGTAACCAGGGACGCTGTTGCCGAAGAAAATCTTGTCCAGCACCATGTACACCGCGTAGAGCACCGCGAAGATCGAAATTCCGCCACCGACGTACGTCCATAAGCGCAACGGCACCGTACTGAACGAGGTCACGCCTTCCAGCGCCAGGTTCCAGAGCTTCCAGCCATTGAACTTGCTGGTGCCCGCCACTCGCTCGGCGCGCTCGTACTCCACCACCACAGTGTTGAACCCGGCCCATGACAGCACGCCTTTCATGAACAACTGGTGCTCGGGAAGCGCGCGAATCACGTCGACCACCTTGCGATCCATCAGCCGAAAATCGCCGACGTTTTCTTCGATGCGGGTGTAAGCGATGCGGTTCAGCACACGGTAGAACAGCGAAGCGCTGTGGCGTTTCAGGTAACTGTCGGTGGTGCGATCCCGGCGCTTGGCGAGCACCACATCCGCGCCTTTTTGCCATTCGCCAATCAACCGCGGGATGACGCTGATCGGGTCCTGCAAATCGACGTCCATGGGAATCACCGCATCGCCGGTGGCATATTCCAGGCCGGCGAACAACGCCGGCTCCTTGCCGAAGTTGCGCGAGAAGTTGATCAGCAAGACCTGTTCATCGGCCTGCGCCAGGGCCTTGACCTCCTCAGCCGTGCGGTCGGAACTGCCATCGTTGATGAACACGATTTCGACCTCGGCCGGGTCAAGCCTCAACTCGCGACGCACGGCCTGATAAAACAGGCTGACCGCCTGTTCTTCATTGAATACCGGAACGATCAACGAGACTCTCATGCACTACGCTCGCGAAAGACCACGTACTTTGAAAACAGAAAGCCAAGCACCAGGCTCAATGCCGAAAAGATAAACACCGTCAGCAGGCCATGAAGTCTCCATACGTCACCGGCATGGCCGACGCCCAGACTCAGCGCCCCCATAGCTCCCAAGAATAGAAGATAACCGCCGACCGACGCCTTGGCTTCGAAGGTATACAGCGCGTTCATGTAGAAGGAAAACGAGGCGGCAACGCAGAAGGCAGCCAGGTTGCTGACCGCCTGACTGAGGCCGGCCCCCACGCTCAGCAGGAAAAAAATTTGCCAGTGGATCAGCGTGTTGGCGACCCCGACTACCGTGTAGCTGGAAAATCCTTTCCACAAAAATCTCATGGTGATTCTCCCGTTTCACGTCATAAAACTTTGAACTTGTCTACTGTCAGAAATCACAGGTGGGCGGACCTTTCAGACCAGCGGTCAAGGCTTGCCTGAATGCCAGGAGACATCCCGTAATATCCCGGTTTTGCAATTGCCCGCGAATCACGCCACCCTGCGCGCCGCCGATGTGCGGCACACAACTCCTTTGGCCCCTTCGGCTACTCCTTATCCCGACACCCGTTCACGAGCCTGCCGTCATGACGTTTGAGCGCGATCACCGAATCGACTTTTTTCGCGGTCTGGCACTGATCTTCATTTTTTGGGATCACGTGCCTCACAACCCCCTTGGTCAAATCACCCTGCGCAATCTCGGTTTCAGCGATGCCGCAGAAATATTCGTGTTTCTCGCCGGCTACGCAGCCGTTCTGGCCTACGGCAAAATCCTTGCGCGCGAGGGTTACCTGATCGCCTGCGTGAAGATTCTGCGGCGCGCCTGGGTGCTCTACGTGGTCCATATTTTCCTGCTGGCCATGCTGATGGGCATCGTGTTCTTCGCCAACAGCCATGTGGAAACCCGCGATCTGGTGGAGGAAATGGGCATGCATCACTTCATCAGCAACCCCCAGCAAGCGTTGACTGATGAGTTACTGCTGCGCTTCAAGCCGAACCTGATGGACCCGCTGCCGCTGTACATCGTGCTGCTGGCGGGATTGCCACTGGTCTTGCCGTTGCTGGTGCGCAAGCCGTGGGCGGTTGTAGCGGTGTCATTGGCGGTGTACTTGCTGGCACCGCGGTTTGGCTGGAACCTGGCGGCCATCAAGGACGGTGTGTGGTACTTCAACCCCGTCACCTGGCAACTGCTGTTTATCCTCGGCGGCTTTATGGCGATTCACGGGCAGCGGCCACGGTTGCCCGACACTCGCCCGCTGTTGCGCCAGCCCTTGTTTGTCAGCGCAGCGGTGTACGTGGTGGTGACCGGGGTGATGACTGTCTCCTTGCGCTGGCCGCAAATACACGATGCCCTGATGCCCGCCAGCCTGAGCAACCTGCTGTACCCGATCAGCAAGACCGATCTGTCGCCGGTCCGTCTGCTGCACTTCCTGGCGCTGGCCTACGTCACCGCCAGGCTCTTGCCCGGCAACGGCTGGACGCAAAACTGGCTGGCGCAGCAATGCTGTCGCATGGGGCGCTATTCACTGGAAGTTTTCTGCCTCGGCGTGCTGTTGGCGCCCTTGGCGGACATGCTCAACGCCCTGACCGACGATGCGTTTGCCATGCAGGTTTTCACCGCGTTGGTGGGGGCCGGGGTGATGGCGTTGCTGGGGGCGTGGCTGGAATTCAACAAGCAGTTGAATCGGCAAATGTCGGTGGCGGCCGCCTAAGATCTTTTGCCCCTACAAACGCAAAAGCCCCGATCATCACGACCGGGGCTTTTTCATTTCAGGCGTTACACCTTACGAAGCACGCACCGCCGCCCCCTGCGACACATTGGTCGGTTGCAGCTTGAACATGTAGAACAACACCGTCAGCAGCACCAGGAACGCCGGCCCCACATAGAGCGCCACGCGAGTGTCCGGGAAGTACGCCATCAGGCCGACCACCAGCACCAAAAACGCCAGCGCCAGGTACGAGCTGACCGGGTACAGCCACATCTTGTATTTCAGGCCGGCACGTTCGCTGGCGCTCAGGCCTTGGCGGAACTTGAGCTGGGCCAGCAGGATCATCACCCAGGTCCAGATCGCGCCGAAGGTGGCAATCGCCGTCACCCAGACGAACACTTTCTCCGGAACCATGTAGTTGAGCAGCACACCCAGTAACAGCACGAAGATCGACAACAGCAACGCGCGACGGGGCACGCCGTTGTTCGAAGTCTTGGCGAAGCCGGCCGGGGCCTGACCGTTCTGCGCCAGGCTGTAGAGCATGCGCCCGGTGCTGAAGATGCCGCCGTTGCAGGATGACAGTGCCGCGGTGATCACCACGAAGTTGATGATACCGGCGGCGGTCTTGATGCCCAGACGCTCGAAGGTCATCACGAACGGGCTGCCCTGGGTGCCGATTTCGTTCCACGGGTAGATCGACAGGATCACG
Source organism: Pseudomonas sp. BF-B-26 (assembly GCF_019956495.1). NCBI lineage: Bacteria > Pseudomonadati > Pseudomonadota > Gammaproteobacteria > Pseudomonadales > Pseudomonadaceae > Pseudomonas > Pseudomonas sp. BF-B-26. Next base: position 25,012 of record NZ_JAHBDP010000044.1, read on the forward strand.
AACAGCGCGCCGACGTAGAACAGCAGAATCCGCCAGAACACCGAGCCGATCGCATTGGGAATGGTCTTCTGCGGGTTCTTCGCTTCACCCGCGGTCAGGCCGATCATCTCGACGCCGAGGTAGGCGAACATCACCATTTGCAGGGACATCAACACGCCTTGCACGCCGTTGGGCATGAAGCCGCCGTGTGCCCAGAGATTGGAAATCCCCAGCGCCACGCCGTCATTGCCAAAGCCGAACGCGATCACGCCGATACCGCCGATCACCATCGCAATGATGGTGACGATCTTGATCAGGGCGAACCAGAATTCGAACTCACCGAAGGCTTTCACCGCGATCAGGTTGATCGAGCCCATGCTGATCAACGCGGCGAGTGCCCAGATCCAGCGCGGTACATCGGGGAACCAGACGCCCATGTACACCGCCACCGCGGTGATTTCCGCAACGCAGGTCACCAGCCACAGGAACCAGTAATTCCAACCGGTCAGGAAGCCCGCCAATGGGCCGAGGTAGTCTTGAGCATACCGGCTGAAGGAGCCGGCGACCGGGTTGTGCACCGCCATCTCGCCGAGGGCGCGCATGATCACCAGGATCGCCAGACCGCCGATGATGTAAGAAAGCATGATTGCCGGACCAGCCATCTCGATGGCTTTGGCCGAACCGAGGAACAGGCCGACGCCGATACAGGCACCGAGCGCCATCAAACGAATATGCCGTTCGCCGAGTTCGCGTTTGAGCGGGCCGCCTTGAGCGGTCTCGCCATTGGACAGGTGATTGCCTGGCATAGGGGTACAACCTCGTCTTGTTATTGGATATGACCACCGAGTGTCGAAGCGCTGACCGGTAAGCCAATGCTTGTCTGAAACCAGGCCTGCTTCGTGGGCAAACCCGTCTTGTAGGACAAAACCTGCAAGATCAGCGGGGCGTGCAGTATAAAAAGCTTCCTATAGGGTTTTTCACTCTATAAACCACAACATTTAGCGAGAACTCTCGGTAAAAGTCCGGTTTACGGAGGGGCATTACCTGGCTTACGTCAGATTATTCGCAACTAAAACGGCGCGGAGTATTGCACGGTAATGGTGCATCGTCATGTTCTTGAATAGGCTGTACTTTCCCTTACACGCGTCTAGAACACTACTTACAGCTTGATGAGATCCTTGTGGCGAGGGAGCTTGCTCCCGCTCGACTGCGTAGCAGTCGCAAAGCCTGTAAACCGTATTTATCAGACGAACCGCGGTCGCAAGGTTTGGGGTTGCTTCGCAGCCCAGCGGGAGCAAGCTCCCTCGCCACAGGAAATTGCGTTTCAAATTGGATCCTTCAATATTTTCAGAATATTCACGCAGGAGTTGCAGCGATGTGTAGGCAGTTGGATGGCTAGGGTGAATGGGGACCACTGCTTAAGGACGCAAAGGAATGCTCTCTCGCCCAAACTCTCACCTGCTTCGCCAAGGACGTTACTCAGAACCAGGACGGGCCTATCTCATTACGGCCGTAGTACATCAACGCCGACAGATATTCACTGATTGGCGGTTGGGACGCCTGCTGGTTGCAGAACTCCGACGGGCCCATGAACTGGGCTGGGTCAACTCAATAGCCTGGGTGGTTATGCCTGATCACTTTCATTGGCTGCTACAACTCGAACAATGCACTTTGGCGCAGCTTATGCAGACCACCAAGTCTCGTAGCACGCTCACCATCAATCGGGCGTTAAACCGTGAAGGCGCGTTCTGGCAAACTGGCTACCACGACCGGGCAATCCGCGATGGAGAAGAACTCCTGCCGTTCGCTCGATACATCGTTGCAAATCCCTTGAGAGCAGGGCTCGTAGACAAAATCGGCGATTACCCACTCTGGGATGTCTGCTGGTTGTAACGTCACTCCTCTTCTGTGGCTACCGAACTCCCTGTGGTGAGGGGATTTATCGGAATGCCGCACCACCCCGTTCGGTTGCGCAGCAGCCGTAAAACCTGAGGACGCGGTGTGACTGACAGAACACAAGGGAGCGCTTCGCACTCCAACGGGGATAAATCCCCTCGCCACAAGTCAAAGTGGATCCATGATATTTGTGTATCCACAATTTTTTCACCAACGCCAACCACCGTCTAAGCTTCAGACAAGTCCTCTCAATCTGCGTAAATGGATCAGTCGACTATGGGCGTTTTGTGGCAAACCGATTCGAGTAAAAATGTGGTTCCGACTGGACGTATGGACGAAACGCCTTTACCTGAAAAACCCCGAAGCAGTCGCACAAAGCACGGCTGGTGGGCGTTCTGGTTGTTGTTGCTGATTATCCTGATTGTCCTGGGGTTGGCTGCGGCCAAGGAAATGCGCACATCGAAGTTTCAATCCCGGGAACTCAGCCAATACGCGGCCACCCTGAGCTACGAGCTCAAACCCGGTCCCAGCGATGCCATTCGCTATCCCGGTGCCGGTCCTTTCGACCTGCGCCTGGGCTACAGCTCTCTGGGTGAGTTCCTGCCGCGTTTGATCAAGCGTGATTACGTTGTGGCGTCACAGACCCGGTTTTCGCAAAAGTTGATGGACTACACCGACAAGGGCTTTTTCGTGCCCTACGCGGAGAAAATCCAGGCTGGATTGGTGATCACCGATTGCCGTGCGGCACCGCTTTACCAGTACAAGTACCCACAACAACTGTATTCAAGCTTTGCGGCGATCCCCCCTGTGGTGGTCAACAGTTTGCTGTTCATCGAAAACCGCTTTCTGCTCGATCCCCGTCAGCCCCGGGCCAACCCTGCCGTGGATTGGCCTCGGTTCGGCATGGCAGCGTGGTCCCAGGTCGCCAAGTTAATGCACCTGCCGGGCCAGTCGGCGGGCGGCAGTACCCTGGCAACGCAACTTGAGAAGTACCGGCATTCGCCCGATGGCCTGACCGTGTCGGGCGCGGAAAAAATCCGGCAGATGATTTCTGCCAGTGTGCGCGCCTATCAGGCCGGACCGGAGACCCTCGAAGCCCGGCAGAACGTGATTCGCGATTACCTCAACAGCGTGCCCCTGTCGGCAGTACCGGGTCACGGTGAAGTGCATGGCATGGCCGAAGGTTTGCGCGTCTGGTACGGCGCCGATTTCAACCAGGCCAACGAGCGGCTGGCCAGCAAGGAGACAGATCCGAAAAGCATGTCGGAAAAAGGTCTGGCCCTGCGGGAGATGCTGTCTTTGATGATTGCCCAGCGCCGCCCTTCCCACTACCTGACCAAGGGGCGCGAGGAACTGGCCGACCTCACCGACAGCCACATTCGCCTGCTGGCACAGAATGACGTGATCGATGCGCCACTCGCGGCAGCGGCATTGGCCAGCAAAGTGACCTATCGCGACTGGCAGACACAGCCAACCATTCAGCCGATCGAAACCAACAAGGGCATCAGCGTGGCACGCAGTCGTCTGGGCGGGTTGCTCAACCGTCCGCTGTACGACCTCGATCGCCTTGATCTTTCCGCCACCAGCACCCTGCAAGGCGAGTTGCAAACCCAGGCTACCGAGTACCTGAAGCATCTGGCCGACCCTGTGTTTGCAACGCAGATCGGCTTGATGGGCGAACGCCTGCTGACCCCCACCAGTACCGCCCAGGTGCGCTACAGCTTCACGCTGTTCGAACTGACCCCGGACGGCTCGCGGGTGCGGGTGCAGACCGACAGCACCGACCAGCCGTTCGATATCAATGAAGGCAGCAAGCTGGAGCTGGGCTCCACCGCCAAGATGCGTGTGCTGACCACCTATTTGCAGATCATGGCCGAGCTGCACGATAAATACGCAACGATGACCGTCCCGGAACTGAAGAAAGTCGAGGTCCCGGAGCAGGACCATCTGAGTCGCTGGGCCGTCGATTACCTGATCCAGAATAAAGACCGCAACCTGCCAGCCATGCTTGGCGCCGCGCTGGACCGCAAATACTCCGCCAGCCCCGGCGAAGCCTTTTTTACCGGTGGCGGGTTGCATGTGTTCCATAACTTTCGCAAGGAAGACAACGGCCGCATGCCGACGCTTCGCGATGCAATACGTGAGTCGATCAACCTGCCGTTCATTCGGCTGATGCGTGATCTGGTGCGCTATACCACCTATTCAGGCCCCAACAGCAGCGCCGAATTGCTCAAGGACGACCGCGACCCTCGGCGTCAGGAATACCTGGCTTCGTTTGCCGACCGGGAAGGCACATCGTTCCTCCTGAAATTCTGGAAGAAGTACAAGAACAAGGACACCCAGGCGCGGCTCGAGACCTTCCTCGACAGCATGCGCCCGACCCCGATTCGCATGGCCGCGGTGCATCGGTATCTGTTGCCACAGGCCAGTCAGGAAAGCTTCAACATGTTCGTGCGCTCGCACCTCAAAGGCGCCAAGCTCACCGAAAAGCTGACCGACGAACGTCTCCAACGGCTTTACGAAAGCTACGGCCCTGGGGCCTACGACTTGCCGGACCAAGGCTTCATCGCCAAGGTCCACCCGCTCGATTTGTGGTTGATGGGTTACCTGCTGAACAACCCGGATGCCAAGTTCAGCCAGATCGTCAAAGCCAGCCAGTTCGAACGCCAGGAAGTCTACAGCTGGCTGTTCAAAAGCCGTCACAAGCTTGCCCGCGACAGCCGCATTCGCACCATGCTGGAGATCGAGGCGTTCCTCGACATTCACCAGCGCTGGCAGAAAGTCGGCTATCCGTTCGATCACCTGGTACCGTCGCTGGCCACCGCCATCGGCAGTTCCGGCGATCGTCCGGCAGCCTTGGCGGAGCTGATCGGTACCATCCTCAACGACGGCGTGCGCATGCCGACACTGCGCATCGACAGCCTGCACTTCGCGGCGAACACGCCGTATGAAACCAAACTGATCAATAACCCGGATGTCGGTAAACGGGTGATGCCTTCCGAGGTAGCCACAGCCATGCGCGAAGCGTTGTCGCAAGTGGTGGATGCCGGTACAGCCAAACGTATCTCCGGCAGTTTCGTAACGCCTGATGGCAAACCGTTGGCCATGGGCGGCAAAACCGGTACGGGCGATAACCGCATCGAAGCCTTCGGTTCGGGTGGGCGAATTCTGAGTTCGAAATCCATTAACCGCACCGCGACCTTTGTGTTCTACATCGGCGATCGTCACTTCGGCACGATGACGGCGTTCGTGCCCGGGCAATCGGCCGAAGCGTTCAAGTTCACTTCGGCCTTGCCAGTGCAAGTGCTCAAAGGGATGGCGCCGATTCTGATGCCGTACCTGCAACCGGGTAGCAGTGTCGCGTGTGCGCCGGTTCCGACATCGCGACTGTGAGTTTCAGACATTGAGTTCAATAGTGGCGGCCGATGCGCGAGCGCCTTGAAAACCGAAGCGCCTGCTTGCGCTCACTCCCCCGGCGCCCTGGCGTTGAACAACAACAGTACGTTGCCGTCGTAATCCCCCGGGCGGTATCCCCCGGGCGGCTTCACTGGCGCGATTTCCAGCAACACCCGCGTGCCTGCCGCCGCTTCAGCCGCTGACACCACCAGCCGTGAAGAAAGGTCCGGGCTCAACTCCACCCCGTTGAAACTGACCCGCAATGCCATGTTGTCACTCGGCCTGCCGTTCGACAGGTAGGGGGTGGCCTCCAGGCGCGCTTCAATGGCGCTGGTGTCATGCCGCACATCGAAATACTTGCGCACGCTGCTCAGGGTTTTTGTGGAAGGGTTCCAGTTCAACCGCTGCGGTCGGTGAATCCAGTCCGACTCGGCCGGGATTACATAAAACCCAAGGGTCGGAATATCCGCCGACACTTCGAACGTGTGCTCCTCCCGCGCCGCGAAAGCGCAAGCACTTATCAGCGTCAAGGCACCCACGCATCCGGCGACGGTCGCTTGCTTGATCATGTCAGTTATCTGTTGCATCACCGATCACCTCTTCATTGCTTGCTGGCGATGCGCAGCGTTTTTTTCGCGTTGCCCTCGACCAGAGTGAAGCGGTACTCGCGACCGGGCTTTTTCTCGAATTCGAACGTCTTGCCCGCGAGGATGTGGTGTTTGGTAGTCGGCTCGCACTCGGTTTCATCCTTCAGCGAGCAGTTGCGAAACTCGTCGACCACTACGACCGTATTGCCGTTATTGCGCAGCGTGTAACGCTCGGCTGCGTCATTGATCACGCTGTCGAAACGAGTGTCCTTTGGCCGCACGAAGAACACCGTGCCAAACCCGGTCATGACGTTGACCCCCGCCGACAGATTCTTTTTGTACTCATCACGTTCCTCGCTGGACACCGCAAAGTCGTCTTCCTTTTCCGGCACCACCGGCACAAAGCGCACGCGAAAATATCGTTCGGTGTCCCGATTGCCCATCAGCAGCAAGCGTGTGCCTTGCATGCCATTGGCCGGCACGATCAAGCGCGCGGGACTGGCCATCAAGCCATCACGGCCACTCTCATCCGCTTGGGTCTTGACCGGCACTTCACGGGACGTGCCATCGTCGTCGTAGAGGATCTCCAGGATGTTGACTTTGACGAACGCGGTGCTGTCACCGCGGTTGAACACACGCTTGAGGTAGGTGCTCTTGTCACCATCCAGATAGTCGTAAACCGTTCCGACGTTAATCTGCGGCCCGGCCTGAAGACCCAATGAAAAACCGCTCAAACCCAACAGCAACCACAGACGTTTCATACCCTTGAACCTCATGACATTGAACACAACACGGATGGCACCTGGCGATACGCAGCCCATCAAAGATCCGAATCCCAGATCACCGTGACGTTGCCGGCGTAGTAGCCCGCCTGACCGGGGCTGAGCATGAAACCCATCTGACTGGATGGAATTTCGAAGTGCAGTACGCCTGGACGCCTTTCCACATAAAAGCTCGGTTGAAACTGCTGGGCATTCGCTGCACCGGTACGTAGCCGGCGTTGCTTGACCGGTTGGCCGGCGAGGTCGGTCAGGCCATTTGGCAGTGTGGTGCTGACCTGCACCTCAACCGCACGCCCGGTCTTTCGGTCCAGGATCATGCACTCGAAAGGGTTTATGGCGATTTCGCATTCCAGGTGCATTTTGAAACGCGTCGACGCCGAGATATTGAAACTCTGATCCCGGAACAGCCGTACAGGCTTGCGCCCTTCCTGCAACCAGCTTTGCCAGCCACCTGCCGGGGTCAAACGGACTTTTTCCCCGCCAGGAGGGATATCGACCTTGAGGGTGTGCTGTACGTCGAGCACGAAGTCCAGGGTCAGGTTACTGTCGTTCGCAGGCATGCTTCCCAAGTCGAAATCGGCGCCTGGGCCGACCCGATAGGTCATCGAACCGGTATAGAGCCCGCTCGACATTCCCAGCGGGTTGGGCGTGCGCAGTTCATAGGCAATATCCAGAGTGTCGAAGGACATGTGCGGGATAGCAAAGTAGGTTCTTTTGTTGCAGGCCGCCTCAATCGGGGTTTTCCAGAAGAATCGATAAGTATTGGGTGTATACGCCCCGACACCGCTGTACTCGCAAGGAGGTGGCGCATATACCCAACTATTGCCGTACCACAGTTTCTGATGTCCCTCGAGAATGTCTGTCACACCGACCAGGCTGGCGGCCGAATGACTCAGGACGTATTCGGAACCAACACCGGTAATGCGCACCTCGACCGTTTCGGTTTCCAGTGTTTGCCTGTTCGTCACCGTCAGTTGCCGCCAGTTGGCCGGTACTTTCACAGGGATGAGATCCAGACGCCCGATGTTTGCCCTCGGTCCGAAGCGAATCGGCAAACGAATGCTGAACATATTGTTGTCCTGGCACTGGTCCGGGTAAGTCGCGCAATAGCCGCTGTTCGGGGTCTTGTTGATGAATACGTTTTTTTGCGGCTGCGAGGGATCGGGGGTGAACAGCGCCCGGATCTCCTGATTAACCGCCCCGACCGATGGAGCCACCAGCGTCATCGCCAGCGCCAGGCCGATAGTAGAGATTTTCATGGCTTCAACCTGCCTTCTGATCAAAGGAACTGGCATCAGCCAGCGTGTCCGGCGTGCACTGCAGATCACCGATCATCAACACGTTGTTTTCACTGCGATGACGATTGGCATCGAGGCGGAAACGGCACAACAGCTGATTGGCGTAACGCACCTCCAGGGTCGGTGAACCGGCGTTCATTTCCATCGAGAAAAACCCGTCGACTTCAGTCACCCCACGACTGGCATGGTTGATCACGTGATGCCCCTTGAGCGGCTTTCCTTGTGCGTCGAGCAAGCGCCCGAGCACGGTCAGGGTTTTCATCACCCGCACCTGGCGATAATCCACGCCGCCCTTGTTGAGGTGATAGCGGGTACGGGAAGGTTCGATGCTCGCCGCCGGCACATGGTTGCCTTCGAAATCAAAGCTCACCGAGCTGTTCCTGTAGGCCGTCAACGGAATGAAATTGCGCCCCGGGCGCAACGCCACGCTGCCGCCACTGAGGTCGTCGGCGCGCAGGGCGATGCCGTCGATATCGGACTCGATGTCGACAATCATCCCGGCGCCGCGCCCCTGATGCTGGCTGGTCAGGGCCATGCGCTGACCACCAACGACCACCGTGCTGTCGAGGTTTACGCCGCCAGTGAAGTTGCCATTGAAGGATGAACGCTGAACAAAACCGTCGCCGTTGATCGCATCGGTGCGAAAGTTCGTCAGGCTCGACAAGCCGACGCCGTAGGTGTCGGTGAGCGCGGTTACCGAGACACTTTGCAGCACATGGTCTTGCAGGTCTTTGCGGTAACCGAGTGACGCGTTGTTGTCGCGGCTGCCGTCACGGGCCGTACGCGAGCCGATGCTGCCGGATACCTGCTGGCCAGGTCCGCCCAATGCCATGTTGATGCTTAGATCAACCCCGCGATTACGCGCATCGCCGCTGCTGTAGCTGCCCGGACGATCGAACAGCGACAGTCGCCAGTTGGCATCGCTGCCCAGCAGCGTCATGCGTTGCGTCCAACCCAGATCCAGACCGACGCCTTCAACGTTGCCGTCGCTGTGAAACACCCGCGCGTTGAGCGAATTTTTGCGGCTGATCCGGTGGTTCAATGCCAGCGATGAATTGCTGGTCTCGCCGATGAACACGTTACGTTGGCGCACGCGGGTGCCGTCGGGCAACGTGTCGTAGGTGTTGGTGGTGTCGAGCCAGCTGCGGTTATGGCTCACTACCAGGCTGCCGGAACCATAGTTGTAGAGTGCTTGCAGATCGGCGCCGCTGCCGTGGTCCTCGGTTTGGTACAGATTGGCGTAGAGGTTGATGCTGTTGGCCAGGCTCCAGTCGATGGAACTGCCGTACTGAAGCGTGTTGCGGACCTGACGTGCCGACAACCCTAGAATCGCTCGAGGATGCAGCAGGTAATTGATCGCAGCTCCCGCCGTCGCGTCACCGTCGCTCTGTTGATCCCAGTTGCTGAGCAGTTTGTTTTCCTGCCCGGCGAACAGGTTGTAGCGCCAGCGCTCATCGAGATTGCGCCAGTTGATCGGTTTGTAGATCAGTTCCTGGGTGGTCGAGGTGATTTGACCGTCTTCGATCAATCGCACTTCCACTTCGTAAATACCACCGGGCAATGGCCGGGTGTCAAGGGTTTGCAAACCTGCCGGGACTGACTGGGTGTTGATCAGTAAACCATCGCGAAAAATCTCCACCGAGGCCTGGCGATTGGCGGTGACATAAATCGGATAAACACTGGGTTTCGGGCTGTCGATCGCCAGGCTGTCAGAACTGCCGTACATCACGCCCACGGCGATATCAGGGCTGGTGCCAAACGAGCGCGGCTGACGAGTGAGGCCTTCGGAATTGGGGGTGAAATAACCCAGTCGAAAAAAACTGCCTTGCAGTTCGCGCTGGGTGTAGAGCTCATGCACCGCGTGGTAGGTCTTGGTGTCCGGGCCGCCAAGACGTGCCAGTTGCATGTTGATGGTCTGGCTCCAGTTGCCAAGGCTACCACTGGCTTCGAGGCCGAAACGCCCGCCCAGATCCTGATCCTGGCCGCCGTTGAGGTTGAGCTGGTTGCGCACCATCAAGCCGCTACTGCCGCCTTCGGGCTGTTCGTAAAAACGCTTGGCTTGAGTGTCGCGCTCGGCATTTTCGGTGACGATCGACAGCAATGAGCTTTCCAGGTTGTAGTGAACCGCCAGCATCTGTTCCGGGCACTGGCCGGTACAGGCGCCCAGCGCCACGCCGGGCTTGAGCACATCGGCCCAGGTTTGGCGCTCACTGGCGTCGAAGCGGCTTTCGCTGGTATCGGTGAAATCGAGCAACGTCACCCGGTCGTCGCGGGACAACACAATCATCGCCTCGCCGAGGGGCTGTTGATCGAGCTCGACCCGAACGGCCAACGGCACATCGAAGAAATGCTCCTCGAAATCCGCCGGCAGACCCTTGGCCTGGGCCAGCAAACTTCTGGGGGTATTATCAATAGAAGTCGGCGCCGCAAATGCGCTGCTACATAACAGCAACGCAAGCGCTGCCGCGATGGGCGTCATCGGGAACATGAACAAGTACTCTGATTACAAGGAAGTCAAAACCCGGCCGACAAACCGAATGTTTGCCGACCGGTTACGTTACTTTGAATAAGTAAACGTTCTGCCGCGAGTCTTACTTAGACGGAAGGTTCAACTACCAGCAGGACAACGCCGGTGTAATCACCTGCATCAGGCTTGCCGCCTGTTGCACTGATTTTGAACGGTGCGCGATAGCGGACGTTGGACTCGGTTTCGCCAACAACTTCCTGCGAAGTGGTTGTCAGCGTTTTGCCGTTGAGCTCCACTTTCAGGTCGATGGTCTTGTTACCGGCAATCAGCTTCGGCACGCCTTCCAGGCGGGCGTGAACCTTGCCGGCGGTGTGCAGCACGTCAAAGTGCCCGTCAACTGTTCTCATGGAGTCGGTAGACGGGTTGTAGCTCATGTCCTGGTCCTTGTTGACCAGGTCCGCATCGACCGGCACCGCGTAGAAATCGTCGGCCGGAACGTGGGCCACAATGTTGATGGAGTGCTTGGCCTCGGTAGCGGCAAACGCCATCGAGGAGCTCAGTGCCAGAACAGCCAAAGGAGCAGCAAACGCGATTTTCTTGAACATTAGTCAGTACCTGTCGTTTTAAAATAATCGATTCGTTGAAAGTTACTGGATAAGTGGAACCGTCACGAGCAGCCCCTTTATCCAGATGAACTTTCAACGCCGAAAGATGATCGGCCAATTATTCTTGAAAGTAAGCAGGCAAGTTCCGACAACCGCGTAGCCAGAGTGCATTAGCGAGGAAAGAAAAAACCTGAAATAACATAAAAGTGACTGTCTGGCTGTAAGACACAGACTACAATTCTTGCTCTATCCGCGATAACAACGAGATATTAAGGAAGTCACTTCTGTAGGACTAACACTACATACCCAGCAAACATTAGGCACGCACATAACATTAGAGAGTTAACACTAATTTCCGGCTTTTCACTGAATTAAAAACCACCATTTTTTTGATATTGCAGGCTTCGACCCGACGCGACGCTCGGGGTGGCCACTGGTCGGGAGTCCTTGCGCTCTCGTTAAGATATATCTTAAGTTGTATCTAAACACGACGAGAGAAAGCAAAAAATGAGAGACCATCATTCCCCCCACCGTGAACACGGTGACAGCCACGACGGCTTCGAGAAACGCCCCGGCCGCGAACGCGGTGGACGCGGTCCCCGGGTTTTCGCCCCCGGTGACCTGAAACTGCTGCTGTTGGCGCTGATCGCCGAACAGCCTTGCCACGGCTACGACCTGATCCGCCAGATCGAAAGCATGTTCGACGGCGCCTACTGCCCCAGCCCCGGTGTGATCTACCCGACCCTGACCTTCCTTGAAGAAAGCGAAATGATCCTGGGCGACGCCGAGGGCGGGAAAAAACGCTACACCATCACCGAGGCCGGACGTCTGTCATTAAGCGATCAGGCGATCGCACTGGATGGTGTGCGGATGCGCATCGAAGTCAGCAAGCGCTCATTGCGCGGCCATGATCGCCCCGCCGAGATTCACGAAGCAGTGCACAACTTGCGTCATGCCTTGCAGATGCATCACGGCCGCTGGAGCCCGGAAGAAATCCTGCGGGTGCGCGACCTGCTCAACAACACCGCCAAAGCCATCGTCGATGGCCCTGTCGTTCAACCCGCTCAGGAGCAAGCCGAATGACCGAAGTGATCGTGCAAACCATCCACCGTGTCAGCCACGAGATCAAACGCCGTCGTCTGGAAGTGTTGCGGGTAGTCGACCTGACGCCGCGCATGCGCCGCATCACGCTGGGTGGACCGGAACTCGCAGGCTTCGTCAGCCTCGGCACGGACGACCACGTCAAACTGCTGTTTCCACAAACCGCGGCGGAACAAGCGGCGCTGGAAACCCTGGTGCTCGGTGCCGGCAAAACCGATCAGCCGATGCCGGCCATGCGCGATTACACACCGCGTCGTTACGACCTGAACACGCTGGAACTGGACATCGACTTCGTGCTGCACGGCGACGGCCCTGCCTCGACCTGGGCCGAGCAAGCCAAACCCGGCCAATTCCTGCACATCGGCGGGCCACGGGGCTCGATGGTCGTGCCGGACATCTTCGACAGCTACTTGCTGATCGGTGACGAAACCGCCCTGCCTGCGATCGCTCGACGCCTGGAAAGCCTGGCGGCCAATCGCCGGGTGCTGGCGGTCATCGAAGTGGAGAACGGTGCCGAGCAACAGAAGCTGGAAAGCGCTGCGCAGGTGAATGTGATCTGGGTCTTGCGCGAAGGCGGGAAGAACAACTTGCTCAACACCGTTAAACAACTGCAAGTGCCCAGCGGCAACCTGTACGCCTGGGTGGCGACCGAAAGCAAAATGTCGCGGCAGATACGCCGGGTGTTGCTGGATGAGCACGGGCTGGATGAAAAGCTCGTCAAAGCCGTGGGTTACTGGCGACTGGATGACAGCGACGAAGAGTGACAACCTCAGCGAAAATCCCCCTGTGGGAGCGGGCTTGCTCGCGAAGGCGGTGTGTCATTCAGCATTGATATGACTGACACACCGCCTTCGCGAGCAAGCCCGCTCCCACAGGGGATTTTTGGCGTTTATAAAATTGGTTTTCGCCAGCGATCCAGTCCCACCACCAACAAGGCAATCACCACAAACCCTACCAATAACCCCCCGGCATTCATGAACACCTGTGGATAACCCAGCTTCTCGACATCTATGAACGGATAGGGATAAACCGCCAGCAGATGTCCGCGCCACAACGAATACGCGAAGTACACCACTGGATAGATCACCCACGCAGCGATATGCCGCAGTCGCAACGCGCCTTTCGGCACACAGCACCACCAATACGCCAGAAACAGCAACGGCATGACGTCATGCATCAGCTCATCGGCCAGCCATTGCCAGCCTTGCGGATGCCATAAATGGCGTAACAACACGTTGTACCCCAGGCCGACCACAGCGATGCTCACGGCAATGCCGCTACTCACCCACGGTTGCAAAAACCAGCGCCGCGTCGCCGACTCGCGGGATGTCAGCTCACACGTCAGCACGGTCGCCACCAGCGTATTGCTCAGCACGGTGAAATAGCTGAAGAAGCTGACCAGCCCACCGAGCAGGCTGGCCGCCAGCGTCCAGCGTGAGTAGAAAATCAGGTACAGCTGAATGCTCAGTCCCGCCCAGCCAAGCACCGCCGCCACGGCCACAAAACGACGCCTCGCGGCAGACCCCGGCGTCGAGAGGCTAACCATGCTCAGACCGGGCGCTTGGTGCGCATCAACTTCACGTACAAGCGCTCGACCTTCTCCCGCGCCCACGGGGTTTTACGCAGGAATGTCAGGCTCGACTTGATGCTCGGATCACTCTTGAAACAGCGGATATCGATGCGCTCGGCCAGCCCCGACCATTCGTAGTGATCAACCAGGGCGTTGAGGATTTGCTCCAGCGTCACGCCGTGCAGCGGGTTGTTGTTCTGTTCGGTCATGCCGGGCCTTTGCGCGAAGAAAGAATAAAGAAGCCGCGCACCTTAGCCGAGGGCTTCGATGGGGGGAAGGACTCAGTTAACTGTAGGCCAACGACAGCGATTTGTAGGAGCAAATAGAACCCTGTAGGAGCAAAGCTTGCTCGCGATGGCGTCTTGCCAGTCAACATAGATGTTGGATTGAGCCGGCGCCATCGCGAGCAAGCTTTGCTCCTACAGGTTGTGCATTTTTTTGCCGGTTAATGCACTGTTACCAATTCCGAAAAGCTGCATGTCAGTAAAAGCGCTTTCTCTCTTTGTAACAGATCATTATCCTGCCGCCCTTAAGCTGAAACGCTTCACTGCCCGATCCATCTCGTTGCCTTCAGTTCACCCCCAGAAAAAGATCAGAATTTCTACTTATATGTCCGACTTCCCAACTCCGCGAGACAGCGCTGTCTGCACCCCTATTGCTCATCGAAAAGCCCTGAACCTGATCGGCGGATTCACCGCGTTGGGCCTCGCCACTTGCACCCAGGCCGCTCCGGCTTTCGACAGTGAGTCGCCGTGGATGCTCGGCGACTGGAACGGCACGCGCACCGAACTTTCGGAAAAAGGCTACGACTTCAAAGTCGATTACACCGGCGAAATGGGAAGCAATCTGCACGGCGGTTACGACCATGACCGCACCGCTCGCTACAGCGATCAGTTTGGCCTCGGCACGCACCTGGACCTGCAGAAGATTCTGGGCTGGGACGACGCCGAATTTCAGCTGACCATCACCGAGCGCAACGGCAACAACATCAGCAACGACCGCATCAATGATCCGCGTGTGGGCGGATTCACCTCGGCTCAGGAAGTCTGGGGCCGTGGCCAGACCTGGCGCCTGACGCAGATGTGGTATCAGCAGAAATTCTTCGATCAGAAGCTCGACATCAAAGTCGGCCGTTTCGGCGAAGGCGAAGACTTCAACAGCTTCCCCTGCGACTTCCAGAACCTGGCGTTCTGCGGCTCGCAGGTCGGCAACTGGGTCGGTGGTATCTGGTACAACTGGCCGGTCAGCCAATGGGCGATGCGGGTCAAATATCACCTGACGCCTGAGCTCTATGCACAAATTGGCGCCTATGAGCAGAACCCGTCGAACCTTGATCGCGACAATGGTTTCAAGCTCAGCGGCAGTGGCACCCAGGGTGCGATCCTGCCGGTGGAACTGGTCTGGTCGCCGAAGCTCAACGGCCTGCCGGGTGAATACCGCGCCGGCTATTACTACAGCAGTGCTAACGCCACCGACGCATACAAGGACAGCAACGGTCAGCCGGCCGCCCTGAGTGGCGAGGCTTACCGCAGTGCGTCGAGCAAACATGGCGTGTGGCTCGGTGTGCAGCAGCAATTGACCAGCCGCGCCAGCGACAACTCCCGCGGCCTGAGCGTGTTCGCCAACGGCACGATGCACGACAAGAAGACCAACGCCATCGACAACTATGTCCAGGCAGGCGTCGTCTACAAAGGCTTGTTCGATGCACGCGCCAGGGACGACATCGGTTTCGCCCTGGCTCGCGTCCACGTCAACCCGGCCTATCGCAAGAACGCCGAGGCGACCAATCAGGCCCGCGCCGTGTTCGACTACAACGACCCGTCCTTCCTGCCACCGCAGGACACTGAATACAGCGCCGAACTCTATTACGGCGTGCACGTCACGAACTGGCTGACCGTGCGCCCGAACCTGCAATACATCCGCCACCCCGGTGGCGTGGACCAGGTCGATGACGCGCTGATTGGCGGGATCAAGATCCAGTCGTCGTTCTAACCAACACCACAAACCCCTGTGGGAGCGGGCTTGCTCGCGAAAGCGGTCTATCAGGCAACCAGGATGTTGAATGTGATGGCCTCTTCGCGAGCAAGCCCGCTCCCACAGGGTAATGCGTCAACCCAACAGTTTTTATCTGAACCCTGCCCGCACCGGATCATCATCTACAGTGAACTTGCGCGGGACTACTTAAAACGTCACGGAGAACCACACTATGAGCACTGATGGTGCTTTGAGTCGAAGCCGTCTGCTGCCGAGCCTGCTCGGTATCCTGCTTCTGCTAATGGGCCTGGCCATGCTGGCCGGGGGGATCAAGCTGAGCATGCTCGGCGGCTCGCTGTATTACCTGCTGGCCGGTATCGGCCTGGCGCTGACCGGCGTGCTGCTGATTGCCGACCGTTATGCAGCGCTGAGTCTGTACGCCGTGGTGTTGTTCGCCAGTACGGTCTGGGCACTGTGGGAAGTCGGCCTGGACTGGTGGCAACTGGTGCCACGTCTGGCGCTGCTCTTTGCCCTCGGGATCGTCATGCTACTGCCGTGGTTTCGTCGCCCGTTGCGCAGCGGTGAGTTCAATCCGGTCGGCACCGGTGTACTGAGCGCTGCCGTGGTCATCGCGGGTATCGCCGCGCTGGCCAGCCTGTTCACCCACCCGGGTGAAATCAAAGGCCAACTGGACCGCGACAGCGTGCCGGGCATGACCAACACCGCCCCGGCCATGCCCGACGGTGACTGGAACTCCTACGGCCGCAGCGCCCATGGCGATCGTTACTCGCCACTGACCCAGATCACCCCGCAGAACGCGAACAAACTCGTTCCGGCCTGGACCTTCCGCACCGGCGACCTGCCAGGGCCGAACGACCCGGGTGAAACCACGGCTGAAAACACCCCGCTGAAAGTCAACGGCATGCTCTATGTCTGCACGCCGCACAGCCAGGTGATCGCGCTGGACCCGGACACCGGCAAGGAAATCTGGCGTTTCGATCCGAAGCTCTCCACGCAAAACGCGGCGAACTTCAAGGGTTGGGCACACATGACCTGCCGTGGCGTGACCTATCACGATGACGCCGTTTATGCGTCCGAACAAAGCCCGACCGGCACCGCCAACCCTGCGCCGGTCAGCAGCGTCTGCCCACGCCGGATCTTCCTGCCGACTGCCGACACCCGTCTGATCGCCCTCGACGCCGACACCGGCAAGATGTGCGAAGACTTCGGCGACAAGGGCCAGGTTGATCTGCGCGCCAACATCGGCGGCTTCACGGCGGGCGGTTACTACTCCACCTCGCCTCCAGCGGTCACTAAAGACCTGGTAGTGATTGGCGGCCACGTCACCGACAACGTCTCCACCGACGAGCCTAGCGGCGTGATCCGCGCGTTCGACGTGCACACCGGCAAACTGGTGTGGAACTGGGACAGCGGCAACCCGGACGACACCACGCCGATTGCCGAAGGCAAGATCTACACCCGCAACTCGCCGAACATGTGGTCCATGTTCGCGGTCGACGAAAAACTCGGCATGCTTTACCTGCCGATGGGCAACCAGACCCCGGACCAGTTCGGTGGTGCGCGCACCCCTGAATCGGAATTGCACGCCGCCGGCCTGACCGCCCTCGACATCGCCACCGGTAAAGTGCGCTGGCACTTCCAGTTCACCCACCATGACCTGTGGGACATGGACGTCGGCGGCCAGCCAACCCTGATGGACCTGAAAACCGCTGACGGCGTGAAGCCAGCGGTACTCGCGTCCACCAAGCAAGGCAGCATCTACGTGCTGGACCGCAGCACCGGTAAAGCGATCGTACCGATCAACGAAGTGCCAGTGCCTCAAGGCGCTGTCGAAGGTGATCACACTTCGCCAACCCAACCGAAATCCGACCTGAACCTGATGCCGCCGCCGCTGAAAGAACGCGACATGTGGGGCGTGACACCGTTCGACCAACTGATCTGCCGGATCGGCTTCAAATCCATGCGCTACGACGGCCCGTTCACGCCGCCATCGCTGCAAGGTTCGATCGTGTATCCAGGCAACTTCGGCGTGTTCGACTGGGGCGGTATCTCGGTTGACCCGGTGCGTCAGATCGCTTTCATGAACCCGGACTACATGGCGTTCAAATCGAAATTGATCCCGGCCGCCGAAATCGCTGCCCAAGGCCCGCGTAAAAGCGAAACCGAAGGCGTGCAGCCGAACAAAGGCGCGCCCTACGGCGTCATCCTCGAACCCCTGCTCTCGCCATTGGGCCTGCCGTGCCAGGCACCGGCCTGGGGTTACGTGACAGCGGTCGACCTGACCACCAGCAAAATCATCTGGAAACACAAAAACGGCACCGTGCGCGACAGCTCACCGGTTCCGATCCCGCTGAGCATGGGCGTGCCTAGCCTGGGCGGCACCTTCACCACTGCCGGTGGCGTGGCCTTCCTGAGCGGCACCCTCGACCAGTACCTGCGCGCCTACGACGTGAAAAACGGCAAGCAACTGTGGGAAGGCCGCCTGCCAGCCGGCGCGCAAACCACGCCGATGACCTACACCGGCAAGGACGGCAAGCAATACGTGCTCGTTGTTGCAGGTGGTCATGGGTCGCTGGGCACCAAGCAAGGTGACTATGTGATTGCGTACAAACTGTCCGAGTAAGTTTTAGCGGCGGTTAAAGGAAAGGCGACTCCTGCGAGGGGGTCGCCTTTTTTGTGCCTGCTATTTTTTGCCACACTGCTGAACAAATGTGGGAGCGGGCTTGCTCGCGAAAGCGGCCTAACATCCGACATTGATGTCGTCTGACACTCCGTCATCGCGAGCAAGCTCGCTCCCACAGTGGAACGGTGTACATCTGCGAATGATTGGTCGGCTGTCAGGCCGTCATCGCGAGCAGGCTCACTCCCACAGGGGATCCGTGTTCGCCTTTCGCCCCTCACCACTCATCAGGCCGAGCGTTAGCTCGCCTGCAGCTCTTGATCTTCATCCACCCGCCCCTTCGGGGGTCTGAGTGGAGGTGTTCATCCGGGGAGTGGCGCGCAGCAATGGATATGTACCCGGTCAACCCAAAACAGGGTCGGCCCAAAGGCCGCCAAGTCAAACGCACCTGTCAAAACCCTGAACACACACCCAGAAATATCCCAAGCCATTGAAACCACCCCCCACCTGCCCCATCTAAGACCCATACCCTATTGCGCAGGTGCCCCATGACCGACCAGCAAGAATTCCCCGAAGACCCGAGCGACTACGCCGACCCAGAGAACGCCGAACACCACTCCACCGGCAAAGGCCTCGCCCTGCCAGGCCAGAACCTGCCGGACAAGGTCTACATCATCCCGATCCACAACCGCCCGTTCTTCCCGGCCCAAGTACTGCCGGTCATCGTCAATGAAGAACCGTGGGCTGAAACGCTGGACCTGGTAAGCAAATCCGATCACCACTCCCTGGCCCTGTTCTACATGGACACGCCCCAGGAAGACCCGCGTCATTTCGACACCTCGGCCCTGCCGCTCTACGGCACGCTGGTCAAGGTGCATCACGCCAGTCGCGAAAACGGCAAACTGCAATTCGTCGCCCAGGGCCTGACCCGCGTACGCCTCAAGACATGGCTCAAGCACCATCGCCCGCCGTACCTGGTGGAAGTCGAATACCCGCACCAGCCCACCGAGCCGACCGACGAGGTCAAGGCCTACGGCATGGCGCTGATCAACGCGATCAAGGAACTGCTGCCGCTCAACCCGCTGTACAGCGAAGAGCTGAAGAACTACCTCAATCGCTTCAGCCCCAATGACCCGTCGCCGCTGACCGACTTCGCCGCCGCCCTGACCTCGGCCACCGGCAGCGAGCTGCAAGAAGTGCTCGACTGCGTGCCCATGCTCAAACGCATGGAAAAAGTCCTGCCGATGCTGCGCAAGGAAGTCGAAGTCGCGCGCCTGCAAAAAGAGATTTCCGCTGAAGTTAACCGCAAGATCGGCGAGCATCAGCGCGAGTTCTTCCTCAAGGAGCAACTCAAGGTCATCCAGCAAGAGCTGGGTTTGACCAAAGACGACCGCAGCGCCGACATCGAGCAGTTCGAACAACGGCTGACCGGCAAGGTTCTTCCGGCTCAGGCGCAAAAACGCGTCGAAGAAGAAATGAACAAACTGTCGATCCTCGAAACCGGTTCGCCGGAGTATGCGGTCACCCGCAACTACCTCGACTGGGCAACCTCGGTGCCGTGGGGCGTGTACGGCGAGGACAAACTCAACCTCAAGCACGCACGCAAGGTGTTGGACAAACACCATGCCGGCCTCGACGACATCAAGGACCGCATCCTCGAGTTCCTCGCGGTCGGTGCCTACAAAGGCGAGATCAGCGGCTCCATCGTGCTGCTGGTCGGCCCGCCGGGCGTTGGTAAAACCAGTGTCGGCAAATCCATCGCCGAATCCCTCGGTCGGCCGTTCTACCGCTTCAGCGTCGGCGGCATGCGTGATGAAGCCGAGATCAAGGGCCACCGCCGCACCTACATCGGCGCGCAGCCGGGCAAACTCGTGCATGCGCTGAAAGATGTCGAAGTGATGAACCCGGTGATCATGCTCGACGAGATCGACAAGATGGGCCAGAGCTACCAGGGCGACCCGGCCTCGGCGCTGCTGGAAACACTTGACCCGGAACAGAACGTCGAATTCCTCGACCACTACCTGGACTTGCGTCTGGACCTGTCGAAAGTGCTGTTCATCTGCACCGCCAATACCCTGGACTCGATCCCCGGCCCGTTGCTGGACCGGATGGAAGTGATTCGCCTGTCGGGTTACATCACCGAAGAAAAAATCGCCATCGCCAAACGTCACCTGTGGCCCAAGCAACTTGAGAAGGCCGGTGTGTCCAAAGGCAGCCTGTCGATCAGCGACAGCGCGTTGAAGGCGTTGATCGATGGCTACGCTCGCGAAGCCGGGGTGCGGCAGTTGGAAAAACAACTGGGCAAACTGGTGCGCAAAGCCGTTGTGAAACTGATCGACGAGCCGAAAGCGGTCATCAAGCTCGGCCCGAAAGACCTGGAAGCCTCACTCGGTCATCCCGTCTTCCGCAACGAGCAAGTGCTGTCGGGGACTGGCGTGATCACGGGCCTGGCCTGGACCAGCATGGGCGGCGCGACCTTGCCGATCGAAGCCACGCGCATTCACACCTTGAACCGTGGCTTCAAACTCACCGGGCAACTGGGCGATGTGATGAAGGAGTCGGCAGAAATCGCCTACAGCTACGTCAGCTCCAACCTGAAGTCGTTCGGCGGTGATCCGAAGTTCTTCGACGAAGCCTTCGTTCACCTGCACGTCCCGGAAGGCGCTACCCCGAAAGATGGCCCGAGTGCCGGGGTGACCATGGCCAGCGCCCTGCTTTCGCTCGCCCGAAACCAGCCACCGAAAAAAGGCATCGCCATGACCGGCGAACTGACGCTGACCGGGCATGTACTGCCGATTGGCGGCGTGCGTGAAAAGGTGATTGCGGCGCGGCGGCAGAAGATCTTCGAGTTGATCCTGCCCGAGCCTAACCGCGGCAGCTTTGAGGAATTGCCGGATTATCTGAAAGAAGGGATTACCGTGCACTTTGCCAAGCGCTTTGCGGATGTGGCGAAAATTCTGTTCTGATAATGGTGTAGTGCTCAAGCGGCCGCTTTCGCGAGCAAGCCCGCTCCCACAAGGATTGCGATGAACCTGTGGGAGCGGGCTTGCTCGCGAAGGCGTTGATACTAACGCCTCCAAACCTCCGCCTGCCGCGGTTCGACTGTCACACTTTGTCTCATCTTCAGTTATGCTCGCCGTTCGTCGTGAATGCCGGAGCCACTGACCTTATGTCCCCCACTCGCCTGTTTGTCCCCCTCGCCCTCTCCTTGCTGGCCGCGTGCGCCACGCAACCGAAACAGAACGTGACCGTGGAAAAACAAAGCGAATGCCCAGTGCAATTGCACAGCGGGCAAAACCTGATCCTGACCCTGCCAAGCAACCCGACCACGGGTTACCGCTGGGCGATCCAGGATTCGGCCGGTGGCGTATTGCGCGCGCTCAGCCCCGAGGTCTACAGCAACCCGCAAGATGCGGGGATCGTCGGCAGCGCCGGCCTCTCCACCTGGCGCTTCCAGTCCTTCGCCGCGGGCACTGGCCGTTTGCGTCTGACCTACTCACAGCCATGGGCACCGGAAGTACCGGCAGTGGAAACGTTCGACTGTGCGATCTCGGTTAACTGATCGTGGGCTGGCTGATTCTGGCGCTGATGGGCGCGGTGACGTTCCTCTACGGCGTCAGTGTGCATGCGGCGTTGCTCTGCCTGCTGGTCAAACCGCTGCCGGTATTGGCGCTGCTCGGTTGGTTGCATGACGCACCGCCCAGCGAATATCGGCGCTGGATCAGCCTTGGATTGATTTTCTCTCTGGTTGGCGATGTGTTGCTGGCATGGCCGGGGGATTTGTTTGTGTTCGGTCTCGGGGCATTTTTGGTCGCGCATCTGGCGTATCTGAAGGCCTATTTGAGTGATTGCCGGCGGTTGGCGCTGTTACCGCTGATCATCGCTGTGGGCGTCGGCGCGGTGTTGTTGGGGATCTTGATTTCCAATGGGCTGGGTCCGCTGCTCATCCCGGTGATCGTCTACGGCCTGGCCATCAGCGCCATGCTTTGGCGGGCGCTGGCTCGACTCGGCACCGATGTGCCCAAACGCTCGGCGCTGCTGGCGGCTGGCGGTGCATTGGCGTTTGTTTTTTCGGACAGCGTGATTGGCATCAATCGATTCGTCGCACCGTTTCATGCCGCGCCTTACGTGATCATCCTCAGCTACTGGTTGGGGCAATGGGGGATTGCGGCGTCGGCATTCACTCAGAAACCGCGCTGAATCCTTCGCGAGCAAGCCCGCTCCCACAGGGAATAGCGCTGTACTTGTGGGAGCGGGCTTGCTCGCGAAAGCGGTCTCACTGAACACGCAAACCTCGGATCCTACCCAGCGTTTATCAGACAACCCGCGCATCGCCCCGTCAATTTGGCTAAAATGCCGGCCTTTTCCACCTACACCGCTGGAACCGCCGTGAGCAAAGAACCCGATCGCCTTTTCGCCCAGCCTTTGGCCCAGGTGCCTGACTTCGCCTTTAACGAGGACGTGGTGCGGGTGTTCCCGGACATGATCAAGCGCTCGGTGCCGGGTTATCCGACCATCGTTGAAAACCTTGGCGTGCTCGCCGCGCAGTTCGCCCAGCCAAACAGCGTGCTCTACGACCTCGGCTCGTCCTTGGGCGCCGTGACTCAGGCGCTGCGCCGACACGTACGCACTGACGGTTGCCGCGTGATCGCTGTGGATAACTCGGCGGCGATGGTCGAACGCTGCCGCGAATACCTTAATGGTCAGGACTCGATGTTCCAGGAGCTGCTGCCGGTGGAAGTGATCGAAGGCGACATCCTGGCCCTCGAATTCCAGCCAGCCTCGGTGGTGGCGCTGAACTTCACCCTGCAATTCATCGCCCCGGAGCAGCGCACCGCATTGCTCTCGCGCATCCACCAATCGCTGTTGCCCGGTGGCGCGCTGATTCTGTCGGAGAAGCTGCGCTTCAACGATCTCGAAGAACATGCGTTGCTCACTGACTTGCACGTCGCGTTCAAACGCGCCAACGGCTACAGCGAACTGGAGATTGCCCAGAAGCGCAGCGCCATCGAAAACGTCATGAAGCCCGACAGCCTCGAAGAACACCGCGAGCGCCTGCTGGCCGCCGGGTTCTCGAAAGTCGTGCCGTGGTTCCAGTGTCTTAACTTTGCCTCGTTGATTGCCTTGCCATGATTGATCTCTCTCCCCTCGCCCGTCGTCTGGCCGGTACTCCGCTGGCCGACTGGGCGAACACCCTGCAGGCCCAACTCGACAAGAAAATGGAAAAGGGTCATGGCGATCTGGAGCGCTGGCAAAGTGCGCTGGACGCTTTGCCGAAGATTCAGCCGAAGGTCGTCGATTTACTGAATGGCCTGACGCTGGACACCGATTGCGATGACCAAACCCGCGTTCAGATGCGCACCGCACTGATGGGTTTGTCGCCGTGGCGCAAAGGGCCGTTCGATCTGTTTGGCGTGCATGTCGACACCGAATGGCGTTCGGACTGGAAGTGGTCGCGGGTTGCACCGCATCTGGATCTGAAGGGTAAACGCATCCTCGATGTCGGCTGCGGCAATGGCTATTACATGTGGCGCATGCTCGGTGCCGGGGCCGACAGTGTGATTGGTGTTGACCCGAACTGGCTGTTCTTCTGCCAATTCCAGGCAGTGCAGCGTTACCTGTCCGAACCCAATGCCTGGCACCTGCCGTTCCCGTTCGAAGACCTGCCGCCGAACATGGAAGGCTTCGACACGGTGTTTTCCATGGGCGTGTTCTATCACCGCCGCTCGCCGATCGAGCATTTGCTGGCGCTGAAGGATTGCCTGGTCAAGGGCGGCGAATTGGTGTTGGAGACGCTGGTGATTGAAGGCGATCAGCAGCAGGTGCTGGTACCGGAAGACCGTTATGCGCAGATGCGTAACGTGTGGTTCCTGCCGTCGGTGCCGGCGCTGGAACTGTGGCTGCGCCGTGCCGGGTTCAGCGATGTGCGTTGCGTGGATGTGAGCGTGACGACGGTCGAGGAACAGCGCGGGACGGAGTGGATGAAGTATCAGTCGCTGAGCGATTTCCTTGACCCGCAAGATCACAGCAAGACCATCGAGGGCTTGCCCGCGCCGATGCGCGCCGTCATCGTCGCCCGCAAGTAAAACACCGATCTCCTTCCCCATGGAGATCAAAATGTGGGAGCGGGCTTGCTCGCGAATGCGGACTAACATTCAACAGAGATGTTGACTGATCCAACGCTTTCGCGAGCAAGCCCGCTCCCACACTGGATTGGTGTTTTAGTCTGCTGGTTTGGCTCTTCGGGCCTTGAAGAACTCGCTCAACACCGCCCCGCACTCCTCGGCCAACACCCCGCCTTCGTACAGCACCCGGTGATTCAAGAATCCCTGGGTAAAAAACTGCCCCTGACTCTGCACAATCCCGGCCTTCGGCTCCAGCGCCCCATACACCACTCGTGCAATCCGCGAATGCACGATCAGCCCGGCGCACATGCTGCACGGTTCAAGCGTCACATACAGCGTGCTGCCGGGCAGACGATAGTTGCTGGCGGCCAACGCGGCAGCGCGGATCGCGACCATCTCGGCGTGGGCACTCGGGTCGTTGCCGCTGATCGGGCAATTGAAACCCCGACCGATGATTTCACCGTCCTGCACCAGCACTGCGCCCACTGGCACCTCACCCAGCGCCGCGCCTTGGGCGGCCAGGGCCAGGGCTTCGCGCATGAAGTCACGATCACGGCTGCGGTCGATGATTGCGGCGGGGCGTATCTGACGCATCAGGCCACCTCGATGGCGGCCATCAGGCCGGTTTCCATGTGGTCGATCACATGGCAATGAAACATCCAGACCCCTGGGTTATCCGCCACCAGCGCCACTTGCGCGCGCTCGTTCTTGCCCAGCAAGTAGGTGTCCGTGAAGTACGGAATAACCTTGTGCCGGTTCGAGGCGATAACCTTGAAGCTCATGCCGTGCAGGTGAATCGGGTGTTGATACTGAGTCATGTTTTTCAATTCGAAAATGTAGCTCTTGCCCTTCTCGAGCTTGGCAATCGGGCGGTCAGCGCAAGTCTTGTCGGTGATGTCCCAAGCCTTGCCGTTGATCTGCCACAGGCTTGGCGGCTTGCCATTATCGACATTCACCGACACTGAGCCTACCCATTCGAAATTGAAGTTGAGTTTCTCCGCGTTGGCCAGGTCCGGCTCGGCCACCGGGTTGGCGGGCAGTGCGGGTGGCCACTGGGTCGGCGCATCGGTATTCGCCACCGAACGGAACGTGCCCAGTCGTACCGGGCCATTGCGCAGGGACAGTTCTTCACCGGCCGGTGGTGCCTTAATCGCCAGGCAAATGCGCATGCCCGGGCCGAGCCAGTATTCCTTGCCCAACGGGCGCGGTTCGATGGGGTTGCCGTCCAGCGCGTAGATCTGCGCTTCGACGCCAGGAATGTTGAGTCGGTAGGTCAGGGTGTTATCAAGATTGAGCAGGCGCACCCGGGTGATCTGCCCGGCAGGCAATTCGATCACCGCTTGCGCGACACCGTTGATGGTCGACAGGCGCCCCGCCGTGCCACCACGGGCCGCTTCGCGAGGAATGCTGAACGCGACAAAAGCGCCCTCTTCATCGACGTGCCAGCTCTTGAGGCTCAACGTCTTTTCGTACTTGAAGCCGGTAGGCTCGCGCTCTTCGATGATCAACGGGCCAACCAGCCCGCGACCGAGTTCTTCGCTGCTGTTCACATGCGGGTGATACCAGTAGCTGCCGGCGTCGGGCACGCGGAATTTGTAGTCGAAGTATTCGCCCGGCAGCACTGGAAGCTGCGAGACGTAGGGCACGCCGTCCATTTCCAGCGGCAGGCGAATGCCGTGCCAGTGAATGGTGGTGGCAACCGGCAGGTGGTTGATGAAGCGCACCCGCAGCCATTCGCCCTGACGCACACGCAATTCGGTGCCCGGCGCCGACGGGCCGAACGCCCAGGCTTGGGTCTTGTGCCCGGCCACCAGTTCAACGTCCAGCGGTGCGGCAATCAGCTCGTAGTCGTGGCCCGCATCGGCGTCGGCCATCTTGCCCAACCAATACCGCGACGCGCCCCCCGCTCCGACGCCAACGACAACAAGACCGGCCAGGCCACCGAGGATTTGGCGACGGGTAAAAGACATGAACTCAACTACCTCACGTATCAGCGACAGGCATGGAGCCTGTAAAAGGCGAATACGATACACCTGCGGATGAGAAACAGTAAGGGTGACCCAGGGCCGCACATCATCTGTGGCGAGGGAGCTTGCTCCCGCTCGGCTGCGCAGCAGTCGTAAATCGGGCAATGCGGTGTGTCAGGCATAACCGGATTTCAGGTTTTGGGGCTGCTGCGCAGCCCAGCGGGAGCAAGCTCCCTCGCCACAGGGTTAATGGAGGCCGGTGATCAGGTGCACCACGCCGTCATCCAGCATCATGACGCCCGGCACACCGGCCACATTCAATGCCTGCCGATCCATCCGCCCCACATCCCGCAACTCCACCCGAACCCGGGTCAGCGCCACCGGCTGCTGCGACTTCAGGTTATCCACACCGCCCAATGCGGCGACGATATCCGGAGCCAGACCAGAAACAGGCTGAGCCACCACTTTCGGCTCATCCACCACCAGATCCGGGGTCAACGCTTTCCAGAACGCCCGCTGCATTTTCTCGAACATGTTCAGTTCTCCAGTACCAGTGAAGTATCGACCGTCGCCTCGTGATACAGCCGCAACGCCTCGCGCACTTGCTCGGCGCTTTCCAGGCCCAGCACTTGCAGGGCGATGGCCTGGCAGTCCAGCAAATCCACTTCGCGAACCGCCGCTTTGATCGCCGGAATCAACGGCACGCTCACCGACAGTTCATCCACCCCAAGTCCCAGCAACAACGGCACCGCCAGCGTTTCCGACGCCATGGCGCCACACACACCGACCCATTTGCCGTGGGCATGGGCGGCCTTCACGGTGCTGGCAATCAAACGCAGCACCGACGGATGAAAGCTGTCGGCCTGACTGGCCAGGCGCGGGTGATCGCGGTCCATGGCCAGGGTGTATTGAGTCAGGTCGTTGGTGCCGATCGAGAAGAAATCCACTTCGGGCGCAAACAGATCGGCCATCAGCGCCGCTGCCGGCACTTCGATCATGATCCCCAGTTTCGGCCGTTCAGTGAGGCCCAATGCCAGCGCCTCTTCCTCAAGCATCTCCCGAGCCAGGCGCAACTCCGACAGCTGCGTGACCATGGGCAACATGATGTGCAGACGGGCCAGCCCGGCGCTGCTGAGGATCGCCTTGAACTGATCGCGCAACAGCTGCGGGCGTTCCAGACACAAACGAATCCCGCGCATGCCGAGGAACGGGTTGGTTTCGCTGTCCATCGGCACGTAGGCCAACGGTTTGTCGCCGCCGACATCCAGAGTCCGCACCACCAGATTGCGCGCCGGCCCCAGGGCGCGGGCGATGGCGCTGTAGGTGCAGGCCTGTTCTTCATGGCTCGGCGCATGATGGCGATCCAGATAAAGAAACTCCGAACGCAACAGTCCGACGCCCTCGCCTCCCAGCGTCATGGCCTGCTGCGCTTCAGCCAGCGAGGCGATGTTGGCCGTCACTTCAACGTGGTGTCCATCGCGGGTACACGCCACCAGCGCTGCGTGCGACAACTCATGTTGATGGCGCGTCTGCTGGCGTTGACGATTGGCTTGCAGCTGCTCGATGGCCGCCAGATCCGGGTCCAGATGCAGCTCGCCCTTGTCGGCGTCGAGCAACACTTGAGTGCCGTTGGCCAGCCCCAGCACCTGAACGGGCAACCCGCAGATCGCCGGCAAACCGGACGCCCGAGCGAGGATCGCGACGTGGCTGGTAGCGCCACCACCGACCGTGGCGAAACCCAGTACCTTGCGGGTATCGAGCCCGGCGGTCTGTGACGGCGTCAGTTGTTCGGCGATCAGGATCGCCGCTTCCGGCAGCTCCATCGCCTGATCCTGTACGCCGAGGATCAGCTTGAGCACTCGCTGGCCAACATCGACCAGGTCCGCCGCCCGCTCCGCCAGCAAGGCATTGCCCAGGCTTTTGAACAAGGTTGCCGCCGACTCGGTGGCCGCGCGCCAGGCGAACCCGGCACTTTTGCCTTCGTTGATCAGCACGTGAGCCACCTCCAGCAAACCCGGGTCTTCGAGCAGTTCCTGATGGGCCTTGAAGATCTCTGCCTGGGCGCTGCCCATGGCGTTATCACGCAGTTGTTGCAGGGCCAGCAGCGCCTCGGCCAGGGCGCGGGACAGATGATCGCGTTCAACCTGTGGTGTGGCGCCGAATTCATTCACTTCCAGGTGTTGTTCGGCTATCTGCACCACTTGGCCAAACGCCGACCCGGCCGATGCGCACACCCCACGCAACACCGTCAGCGATGAAGCCTCGGTCGCCTTCGCCTCAACCTGCGCCGAGGCCGCCACCGCTTCACCGCATCCACTGATCAGCAGCTCGGCCAGCGTCTTGATCGCTGCTTCAGCATCCGGGCCGGCCGCGCTGACTTGCACAACGTCACCGTGCCCCGTCTGCAACGCCATGATCGCCACCAGGGATTTCGCGTTCGCACTCGCCTGCTGTTTATGCAGGTAAATGCTCGCCGAAAAACCTTTCGCCGCCTGAGCGAACACCGCTGCCGGACGGGCGTGCAAACCGTTCGGGTTGGCGAGTGTCACCGGTTTGGAAAACACTGCTTCGCCCGCTTCCGGCACTGGCTCATCCGTTGCCTGCTCGATGGGCTTCAAACTCAGTAACGGCTGGCCACTGTCGACCACACCCGTTTCCGGCGTCAGCCAAGTGAACGGCTCACCGCTGACCACCAGCATCAACGTCAGCAGGCTGCGGGCATTCAACGCCACAAAATCGGCATCGAACTCGATCAGCGACTGCCCAACGTCAACCTGCTGGCCCTCCTCCACCAACCGCGTGAACCCCTTCCCGGCCAGGTTCACCGTGTCGAGGCCAATGTGCATCAACACTTGCACGCCATTTTCGTCGGTGATGCTGATCGCATGCCCGCTGGCCTGCACGTTGCTGACAACCCCTGCCAGCGGCGCGCACAACGTCGTTGAAGTCGGATCGATGCACAGGCCATCGCCGATCACGCGGCTGGAAAACACCGGATCGGGCACGAGGTCCAGTGGCATCAATACGCCGGACAAGGGCGCGTGCAGTTGCAATTGTTGGGGTGTGGCCATGACGTCACCTGCTGTTTTGTTCTTTGAAGTGCCGATGGAGCGCGAGGCTCCGACAGCATCGCTTATTTCCACCAGTACTCGACCTGCAATCCGACATTCGAACCGTGCCGCGCCGTGCCGAAGGCGCCGGTGTCGGACAATGCCGAGCCCTGCGCCTGTTCATTGGCGGCCCGTTTGGCCGCCTCGTTCCAGCTCGCATAGGTGTAATACAGACGCACCTCGGGCCGTGCCCAGAATTCCGGCCCCTTGGGCGACCAGGTCGGGGCGAAGGTGAACTTGCTCAGCTTGCGCGTGCCGCCCGTGGCGTCGACCTGATCGTGACCCAGTTCGGTCACCAGTTTGAACTGCTCGGTGAGCGCATAGGTCGGGCGAACACCCAGGGAAATCCAGTTCTGATCACTGCCGTCGGAGCGAATGTCTTTCTGGTAAACCGCCTCGATCTGCCCGCCAAATCGCGGCGTCACTTGCCAGTCGAAGAACTCCACCACCCGATAGCTTTTGTTGCTGTCGTCGAGCTTCACGTTACCGGTATAACCCAACCCGGTGCCGGGACCTTCGCCGTACTGGAAAGCCAGTTTGTTCTTGCCGCCCAAAAAGCCCTTCTGCACATGCTGGGTGGTGATCGCCCAGCCACGGTGAGCGTCGCGGCTGTCGGGTTTGTCGATGTAGCTCAGCCCGAATTCCAACGCACCGCCGGGGTTGGTGTTGAAGCCGGCAACGTTGAAGTCATGGCGGTTGATGTAGTCCTTCTGGTACAGGTTGTCTTTGCGCGAGAAGGCGTAGCTGTATTTCAGATCGCCGATCAGCACGTCCTCGATACCGCCGCCGGTGGCGCTCTGGTTCCAATAGTAGAAGTCGGAAATGTGAATATCGTTCCGTTTGTAGTAACGCCGGCCGGCCCACAGCGAACCGCCGTTGAGGCTGGGCATGTTCGACCACTGCGCATACGCCTGCGGCAGGCGCACCGAGCCGTTGTCACCGTTGAAGGTCAGGTCCTTGTCGTACTGGTTGTACAACGAAGCCATGCCGTCGACGCTCAGCACCGAGCCGTCATCCAGGGTGTAAAGATCCTGGCGCAATTCCAGTTCGGCGTACTGCTCGCATTCGTTGCCCAAGCGGTATTTGGTCTGCGCACCCGGCAGCTGGAAGCACTGCTGTTTATCGCTGTTGACCGAGGTG
The DNA here is from genome assembly GCF_019956495.1 of Pseudomonas sp. BF-B-26. Lineage (NCBI taxonomy): Bacteria > Pseudomonadati > Pseudomonadota > Gammaproteobacteria > Pseudomonadales > Pseudomonadaceae > Pseudomonas > Pseudomonas sp. BF-B-26. The sequence goes on from NZ_JAHBDP010000044.1 coordinate 55,650, forward strand.
CCGACGCCGCTGCGCAAGTAGCCGGCGAACTCCAGCGCCTGGGCCGAAAGAGGCAAAGCCAGGCACACGCCCGCCATTGCAAGGCTGCGATTTATTGTTGTTTTCAAGAGCCACCCCATTATTTTTATTGTGTGCAGCAGCAAAATCGGCGCGCAAAATTCCCCCGCGCAGCGTTCTGCGTGTTTTTTTGAGTCGGTGTTTTTTTGCGGTCGGTCAGTCGGTCATATGCAGCACGAACGACTCATAAGGCCGTAAGCGGACCTGCCGATTTCGCGTCGGACAGTCCGGGTAATTGCTGATGACCAGACGTTGGGCCATGGTTTCGCTGATCACGTCATCTGGCAGTTCGACTTCGCATGACGTGCCATAGAAGTTGTTCAGCACCAGCAAGCGTTCGCCATTGCCCTCACGCACGTACGCCCAGACTTGCGTGTGCTCGGGCAACAATTGCCGATAGACACCGTCGGACATCAGCGCTTCACTGCGGCGCAGAGCGATCAACCGACGGTAGTGATGCAACACCGAATCCGGGTCATCGAGCTGAGCGGCAACGTTGATCTGCCCGGCGTTCGCCGGCACCCCGATCCACGGCTCGACAGCGCTGAAACCCGCGTTGGGCTCGGCATTCCAGTGCATCGGCGTACGGCCGTTGTCCCGGGACTTCTGCATGATCGCCGCCATGTTGTCGGCATCGCTCGCACCCGCCTCGCGCTTGAGCCGGAAGATGTTCAGCGTCTCGACATCGCGGTATTGATCGATGTGATCGAAGCCCGGATTGGTCATGCCCAGTTCCTCGCCCTGGTACACGAACGGCGTGCCCTGGAGGAAGTGCAGCGCCGTGCCGAGCATCTTCGCCGAGAGCACGCGATATTCGCCGTCATGACCAAAACGCGAGACCACCCGTGGCTGGTCGTGGTTACACCAGAACAACGCGTTCCAGCCACCGCCGGCCTGCATGCCGGTTTGCCAGTCGGAGAGGATGCGCTTGAGTTCGAGGAAGTCGAAATCAGCGCGGATCCACTTCTGCAGGTTCGGGTAATCGACCTTCAGGTGATGGAAATTGAAGGTCATCGACAGTTCTTTCGACTCGGGTCGCGAGTAACGAATGCAGTGCTCCAGACTGGTGGAAGACATCTCGCCGACGTTGATCAGGTCATGGCCTTCGAACACTTCGCGGTGCATTTGCTGCAAGTACTCGTGGACGTTCGGGCCGTCGGTGTAGAAACGTCGACCGTCGGTGTTGTCCTCGGGAAAATCCGCCGGTTTGGAGATCAGGTTGATCACGTCCAGACGGAACCCGCCGACGCCCTTGTCGCGCCAGAAACGCATCATCTTGAAGACTTCGGCGCGCACCTTTGGGTTGTCCCAGTTCAGGTCGGCCTGAGTGTGGTCGAACAGGTGCAGGAAGTACTGACCGGTCTGGGCTTCATACTCCCATGCAGAGCCACCGAACTTGGATTCCCAGTTGTTCGGCTGGTCGCGCCAGATGTAGAAATCCCGGTACGGGTTGTCGAGGCTGCTACGGGCCTGCTGGAACCAGGTGTGCTCGATGGAGGTGTGGTTGACCACGATATCGAGCATCAGCTTGATCCCGCGCTTGCCGGCCTCGGCGATCAGTAATTCGCAATCGGCCATGGTCCCGTAACTCGGGTCGATGGCGTAGTAATCACTGATGTCGTAGCCGTTGTCGCGTTGGGGCGAACGCAGGAACGGCGTGATCCACAGGCAATCGACACCCAGCCAGTGCAGGTAATCGAGCTTGGCCACAACGCCAAGCAAATCTCCCGTGGGGTTGCCGGCGTGGCTGTGAAAACTCTTCGGGTAGATCTGGTAGATCACCGAACGTTGCCAGTCTTGCATGGCGCTATTCCTTCAATAAGTTTTGTAGCGGCCCTTAGGGCCTCATCGCGAGCAGGCTCGCTCCCACAGTTGAATGCATTCCCATGTGGGAGCGGGCTTGCTCGCGAATGCGATCTATCAGGCAACCCGATACCCAGGCCGAACAATCTTCATGCTCAACCCGCAGGTCAGAACAAACGGCACGACCATGGCAATCACCATCCCGATCACGAACATCGGAATGAACTGCGGAATGATCGAGATAAAACCGGGCAACCCACCGACGCCGATCGCCGAGGCCTGGACCTTGTTCGGCGACAGGAAAATGCAGCCCAGGGCCGACCCGATCAGGGCCGCATAAAACGGAAATTTGTAGCGCAGGTTGACCCCGAACATGGCCGGTTCGGTGATGCCGAAGTAAGCGGAAATCGCCGAGGTCGAGGCCATGCTTTTATCCCGCACATTGCGGGTCATGTAGAACACCGCCAATGCCGCGCTGCCCTGGGCCAGGTTGGACATGACGATCATCGGCCAGATGAAAGTGCCGCCCTGGGTGGAGATCAGCTGCAAGTCGACCGCGAGAAACATGTGGTGCATGCCGGTGATCACCAGCGGCGCGTAGAGCAAACCGAAAATCGCCCCGCCGACCATCGGCGCCAGGTCAAACAGCATGACCACGCCTTCGGTGATGAGAATCCCCAGATGCCGGGTCACCGGGCCGATCACCGCCAGCGCCAGCACGCCGGTCACAACGATGGTGGTGATCGGCACTACCAGCAATTGAATCGCGTTCGGCACCCGCGCCCGCAGCCATTTTTCGATGACGCTCATCACGTAGGCTGCCATCAGGATCGGCAGGATCTGCCCTTGGTAACCCACCTTCTCAATCTGGAACAAACCGAGGATGTCGAAGTACGGCAGGCTCTGCCCGTCGAGACCCGCAACGGCCTTGCCATAGTTCCAGGCATTGAGCAGATCGGGGTGCACCAGCATCAGACCAAGCACGATGCCGAGGATTTCGCTGCCGCCAAAGCGTTTGGCCGCCGACCAGCCCACCAGCGCCGGGAGGAACACAAACGAGGTATTGGCCATGAGGTTGATCAGGCTCCAGAGCCCGTCAAGCTTCGGATAGGCGTCCAGCAGGGTCTTGCCCTCGATGAACATGCCTTTGGCGCCGATCAGGTTGTTGATGCCCATCAGCAGGCCGGCAATGATCAACGCCGGCAGAATCGGCATGAAGACGTCGGAAAACACCCGTACCAGCCGCTGCATGGGATTGATCTTCTCGACGCTTTTCTGTTTGACGTCGGCGATGGTCGAGGCGGCGAGGCCGGTTTGACGACGCAGTTCGGCGTAGACCTTTTCCACTTCACCAGGGCCGATGACCACCTGGAACAGGCCGCCGGTGAAGAACGAGCCTTTGACCAGATCGATCTGGTTCAGCGTGGCGCTGTTGACCAGGCTCGGGTCCTTGAGGGCCAGGCGCAGCCGTGTGACACAGTGCGCGGCCTGCTCGAGGTTGTCGCTGCCACCGAGGCTTTGCAGCAGCTCGCTGGCGATATTCGGATAGTCGTGGCTCATGATTGTCCTTGCGCTGTAGTTTTTTGTTATTGGCAGCACGCCGAAGCGAAAAGTACTCGTCTGTACGAGTTAAAGCAACAACTCGTACAGACGAGTTTGATTTTGTTTATCCTGAACCCGACAGGCGGCGATGTTTCCTACCTCCAAAGTCAAAGAAACCTAACGCCGCATGGACAAACCCCTACCCTGCCCTTAAGGTTCGAAGCCTTGAGTACAGCGCGGCATAGAGCCATCCCCATGAGTAAATACAACCAGATCTACAGCGATCTGCTTGCCAGCATCACGACCGAACGTCTGGAACGCGGCGCCCGGTTGCCTTCCGAAACCGAACTGATGGACAGCTACCAGGCCAGTCGCGGCACCGTGCGCAAGGCGATCGAGCAATTGCAGGAGCGCGGTTTCGCGCAGAAGGTCCACGGCAAAGGCACGTTCGTGCTGTCGACCAACCCGATCGAATTCCAGCTCGGCGGGATCGTCAGCTTTCAGGAAACGTATCCACGCCTGGGTAACGACGTCAGCACCGAGGTGGTCGAGTTCACTCAGATACCGCTTGAGGGCGCGCTGCTGGAACACATCCAGGCCGAAGCGGGCAGCCTGATCACGCGAATCAAACGGGTGCGGCGGATCGACGGCAAACGGGTGATCCTGGACATCAACCATTTCGTCAGCGACGTGATCCCCGGCCTGTCCCGGGACATTGCCGAGCACTCAATCTACGCCTTCATCGAGCAGACCCTGCAACTGCAAATCGCCTACGCCCAGCGCACCATCGAAGCGGTGCCCCGCAGCAAAGACGACCAGCAACACCTGGACCTCGACGGCCAGAGCCATGTGATCGTGGTCAGCAACCAGACGTTTTTGCAGGATGGTCGGCAGTTCGAGTACACCGAGTCGCGGCATACGCTGGACAAGTTTTACTTTTCTGACATTGCACGGCGCTGAGCCTGACTCTGGTACTCATCATTTCCTACGTCTTGCGTCAGCAACTGACCACCGCCAACGACCCAGTGCCTTACAGCTGGAACCGATGCCCCTTGAGATAGTGAGCGCCCCGACCACCTCTCAAGGAAGACATCATGGACGATACCCAAGAAATTACCCTGCCCGACGCTGCCGATGTGTTGGCCCTCCAGCCCCTGATCACTGATCTCGCTGCCGACTGCCCCGACCTGCACGCGTTGGCATATCAGGTCGCCAAGGACATTCTCGTCCAGCACGACATCACGGATATCGAACCCGACAAAGTCTGGTGGCACCGGTTCCATGGCGCCCAAAGCAGCTCCACGGCCTTTACCGGCTGGCAGCACATCCTTGAAAAACCCAAGGAATCCATGACCTTCCCGCAACTGGTCATGCAACGTTTCAGCGTCCACGACCAGGACAATGCCGACCTGCTGGACCTCTACGGCGGCTTTTATCGTGTGGGGGCGGACGCCGAATCCTACGATGAAACCAATGAAGTGCGCCTGCACGGCAACGACGTGCTGAAAGCCTTTTGGGACATCAATTTCGCTGATCGCTACAAAACGGCCATCGCGACATTCTGGGAAAAGCACAGCGCCAACTTCCGGGCGCTGGCCAAGTGCACGTTCATCGCCAAAGCCATTGAAGACTACGAGAAGGGTTACTTGACCCAAGAACACTTCAGCACGGTGCTCAGCGCCTGCGCCGGTAATGTCAGCAGGCCGCTCACCCGGCAAATGCTGCTGGACGAGGCGACCACACCCAGCGGTTTATCGATTCGCAAGTTTTGCATTGACCACTTCGTGTCGACGGACATCCTCAGCATCACTGACGACAGTGACCTGAACATTCTCTACATTCCGGGCGAGCTCAGAGGATTTCACTGCTTCAACAAGGTCGAAGAGCTGCACGAATGGCTGGTCAATGAGGTCAAGGATGCTGAAGGCCGCGAACGCATGCTCATGCACTTCAAGCAGGAAGAGCGCGACATCGTTCAGGAAAAGCCCACTTCCCTAGGGCACAAACTGGCCAACTTCACCGGCATTGGTCTGATCGTTCATTTCCTGGAAAACACGGAACATGAAAATGTCGGCCTCACCCACGCCTATGACGTTCTACCCAGTGACAATGAAGCCGGGAACGTTCATTTGCTCCACTATCGTGGCGAGAAAATTGCCGGTGATGCGTTCACCCATTTGAGCCAGTCCACCCATGAGCGCATGCTCAGCGACGCCAATTTCCTGCTGCACTCCAACGGCGAGATCAGGAAAAAGCTGTGGATCGGCTACCTCAATGCCTTCAACCACACGTTCGGACCGATGGCCGCCCTTGCATGGCCGGCAGCGCTGGTCGTCATCGGTGCCGGCATCGCCAATGTCGGCCTGCACATCGACCAGGCCATCAACGGCACCACTGCGATGGAACGTAAGGCCGCGGTCAAAGCTGCGATTTTTGGCAGTGTGGATGTACTGTTTAATTTGCCATTCCTGCGCGGCGCAGTTGAACTGGCAAATGCCGCCGAGATCGCAGAGGCCGCCGAGACAGAAGAGGCGCTTGCCTCCGGGGAAGCGCCGAAGACAGACATAGAATCGCCCGCGATACCTTCCCTTTCCGTCGACGCCGAGGCTATTGGCCCCTCAGACATGGACATACTGGCGCCCTTTGAAACCAATGAGGTTCTCGACGGCGAATTCCCGGTGAGTGTTGAAGGTAAATTTCAAGGCATCTATCAACCCGCAACCGGGGGTCACTACATTACTATCGACGACCGTTTTTTTCAGGTGCGTTACAGCAATGAACTGCGGTCCTGGGCAATCGTCGACCCCACCAATCCCTACTCCTTTTTCCGCAACATTCCGGTACGTCTGAATGAAGCAGATGAATGGGAAATGTTCTCGCGACAGGGTTTGAAGGGCGGTGGCAAAAACCTCTCTAAACCGGCGACACCGAAGCCCGGCCAGAGCACCAGCAACTCCGCGCCACCAGTCCCTGTCCCCCTTGAACCAGTAGCTTCTACCTCCCCCCACCCCACAATGCAGCCCCTTCGTACTCTGAGAACGCCATACGATGTTCAGCCGCGACTCCAGGCATCACTAAAAAAATGGGCATTGAACCTATTCGAAACCCATGTCCGCCTTCCAATGCGTCACTTGCCCGTGTTCACGGTGGAAGACCGCTACGTAAGTCACTTCACCGACAAGCTAAACCTGCTGAGGTCCACGGCCGGACGCTTCTTCAACGAGTTGCAGTGGCGCAACCTGCCGTCTCGGCCAATGATTCCTGCCGTCAGTGAGTCCATGACCAGTGCCGAATTGATTGAGAGAGTATTCGAAACAGCACCGGGGCTGGTCGTGGGTGAAACCCTGGATCGCATCAGCAGCATGCGCTTCATGATTGAAAACATGCCTGAATTCGCTCGGCGGGGTGTCAATACGATTTACATGCGCGGCTTGCTCAGTGATTTTGCCCAGCAAGATCTGAATGCCTTTTTCAACACGGGAAGCATGCCCAAGGATCTGCGCGAATACCTGACCGAGCTCGGCCAGGATCCCGCCGGGCGTTTCAACGAACTGGAACTGGTCAAGAGCGCAAGACAAAACAACATCCGGATCCAGGCCACCGACTGCGCAACAAGCTTTAAAAAACCGCTTTTTTTCAGGCCGGTTGAAGAGCAAATGATCACTAACAGCCTGACGAACGAAATCATGCTTGCCGATAAGGCCTTGAACCAGCCGACCAAATGGGTGGTGTTAACCGGACAGGAAAATATCAATACCTTCCGCGGGATGGCCGGCATCAGTGAACTGCAAGGCGGTATCGGCCTGCGGATCGAAGAGGTCAATCCAGGCGAAAGCCTGGGCATCACCTTGGATCCCGGCATCGAAATCGATCGCGGACCGATCATGCAGAACGAGACCATGCGCGGAACTTTCGACCCATTCTATGCAGACCTTCGCATACAAATGGAAGCGATGCCGGCGATCCGAACCGAGCAGCAAATGGAGAAGCTACTCGATGTACCCAGCAAATACCTGTTCGAGAAAACCGGTGACAGCTACACCCTGATTCACCGCGGCAGAAACGAACTGATCAATCGCACGCCGGTCGAGCGACTCGCCAACGGCAGTTTTGTTATCGACCGACCATCCTGGCCACAAAACAGGCTTCCTTTCCCCAGCATCGAAGCGCTGTCGAGCTCGCTGAACAACTCAGGTATGAGGCTGCAGATGCGAATTCCCACTTGATCAGTTGTATGTAACAGCAGTTTTGCCCGCGAATTCACTGCATACCAAGGAAAGCATCATGGACGATACCCAAGACACAATCCTGGCCAACGCCGTCGATACCCAGACGCTTCAGGCTCTGATCCCCGATCTGGTCGACGACTGCCCCGACCTGTACGCCATGGCGTACGAAATCGCCCAGGACATCCTCACCCGACATCACATCACCGACATCACCCCGGACAAAGTCTGGTGGCACCGGTTCCATGGCGCCCAAAGCAGCTCCACGGCCTTTACCGGCTGGCAGCACATCCTTGAAAAACCCAAGGAATCCATGACCTTCCCGCAACTGGTCATGCACCGTTTCAGCGTCCACGACCAGGACAATGCCGACCTGCTGGATCTCTATGGCGGCTTTTACCGGATCGGTGATGACGCCGAGAGTTACGACGAAACCAACGAAGTGCGCCTGCATGCCAGCGACGTGCTGAAAGCCTTCTGGGACATCAATTTCGCTGATCGCTACAAAACGGCCATCGCGACATTCTGGGAAAAGCACAGCGCCAACTTCCGTGCGCTGGCCAAGTGCACGTTCATCGCCAAAGCCATTGAAGACTACGAGAAGGGTTACTTGACCCAAGAACACTTCAGCACGGTGCTCAGCGCCTGCGCCGGTAATGCCAGCAGGCCGCTCACCCGGCAAATGCTGCTGGACGAGGCGACCACACCCAGCGGTTTATCGATTCGCAAGTTTTGCATTGACCACTTCGTGTCGACGGACATCCTCAGCATCACTGACGACAGTGACCTGAACATTCTCTACATTCCGGGCGAGCTCAGAGGATTTCACTGCTTCAACAAGGTCGAAGAGCTGCACGAATGGCTGGTCAATGAGGTCAAGGATGCTGAAGGCCGCGAACGCATGCTCATGCACTTCAAGCAGGAAGAGCGCGACATCGTTCAGGAAAAGCCCACTTCGCTGGGGCACAAACTGGCCAACTTCACCGGCATTGGTCTGATCGTTCATTTCCTGGAAAACACGGAACATGAAAATGTCGGCCTCACCCACGCCTATGACGTTCTACCCAGTGACAATGAAGCCGGGAACGTTCATTTGCTCCACTATCGTGGCGAGAAAATTGCCGGTGATGCGTTCACCCATTTGAGTCACTCCACCCATGAGCGCATGCTCAGCGACGCCAATTTCCTGCTGCACTCCAACGGCGAGATCAGGAAAAAGCTGTGGATCAGCTATCTCAATGCCTTCAACCGCGTCTTTGGGCCAATGGCTGCAGCGGCCTGGCCAGCAGCGCTGGTTGTCATAGGCGCGGGCATTGCCAATGTCGGCTTGCACATCGATCAGGCCATCAACGCCACGACCCCTGAGGAACGCAAGGCCGCGATCAAAGGGGCCATCCTTGGCAGCGTGGACATACTGTTCAACTTGCCGTTCCTGAGAGGAGCAAGCGAGTTCGCGCAAGCATCGGAAGCAGAGGAGGCAATCATCCCTGGGGAAGATTTGAAGTCGCCGAGCCCCCCAGTGCAACTGCCCTTCGAATCCATCAAACCCGACCCGGGAGAAGCCAGCCTGTTGGCGCCTTTTGAAACCAATGAAATTCTCGATGGCTATTCCCCCATCAACGAGGAAGGCAAGTTTCAAGGCATCTATCAGCCCGAGACAGGCGGTAATTACATCGCCATGGGTGACAGTTTCTACCAGGTGCGCTACAGCAACGAACTGAAAACCTGGACGATCATTGATCCGGTCGATCCCCACTCCTTTTACCGCAACATACCGGTGCACCTGGATGAAATGGGTGAGTGGGTGCCCCTCACGCGTCCCGGTCTGGCGGGAGGCGGCAAGTTTTCCGATCTGTTCGCCAGGGCCGAGCCGCCACTGCCCGACTTCGACGCCCCGGCGACTGCATACGATGTTCCTCAGGACATCAAGCCGGCCCTCAAAAAGGCAGCCAATGGTTCGGAAACAAAGGGCGATTTGAAGGACGGCTTTATCAATCCCAACAATCCAGCCGATGAGCTCGAAGCCTTCAAAAGACTACGCCGAAGACTACACGACGACGCCGTGTCCTTTTATTCGCAGCCGCAACCACAGCTGCCACCCAGGCCTGCCATTCCATTGTTCATCGCGAATGCGAAGCTCAAGGACATCATCAAGACCCTGTTCAAGCGCTCACAAAGCCTGGTCGTCGGTGAAAGTCACTCCAGCGTGGGCAGCAAACAGTTTTTGATCGAGAACATGAGCGTGCTGCGCAAACAGAAGGTCAAAACCCTGTACATGGAGCATCTGCTGACGGATTTCCATCAAACGGACCTGGATGTGTTCAACCGCACCGGGGTGATGTCCGAGGATCTGGAAAGCTACCTCAAGGATCTTGATGCTGCTTTTTCGACCGACCCCAGCAAACAATTCACGTTTGAACAGGTCGTCAGGACAGCGCAAAAAAATAACATCCGCGTGCAAGCCATCGACTGCCTGGCCAGTTACCGCAGCGCCGGTATTCAGAGGCCTGATATCAATTTCCGGCAAAAAATGATGAATTTCTTCGCCCAACAAGTCATCGGCGCCGACCAGACAGCCAGAGGCGCCCATCGCTGGGTGGCACTGGTCGGTAACAGCCACGCCAATACCTATGCCGACGTGGCGGGTGTCAGTGAGCTTGAAGGCAGCATCGGCCTGCGTATCGAGAGTGTGGGCGTGGATGAGCTCGGCGGTATCAAGGTCGACCCCGGGATCTCCGATGTGGCGCGCCCGGGGCAAGCGGTCAGTTTTGTCAAAAATGACTTGTTGCTGCAGATCCCGACGCCGAAAAGCGTGGCCCTTGCGCAAAGGCTGGAAGATGGCCTGCCCAGGCCTGGCATGTACACCCTCAGCACCAGTACCGGTGAACCAATACTGGTTCATCGCAGCCGAACCATCACCAGAAACGGCATGGTGATCCGCGGGAAACTCGTTCGCACGCCCATAAAACAAGATGCAAACGGCTACTACATCGAACGGGATTCCTGGCAAATCAGCGGACGACGCTTTCCAACAACCGAGGGCTTGAGTTCCGCGCTGCACAGAATTGGCATGGCCCCCGTTCGGCTACCCGGCGTCTAAAACGCAAAAAGGCCGTGTGAACAGTGTTCACACGGCCTTTTTTGTTACCTGCAATCAAGCCATCAAGGCCTGCGCAGGATCACTCCCACTCAATCGTCGCTGGCGGCTTGCTCGACACGTCGTAGGTGACGCGGGAGATGCCTTCGATTTCATTGATGATCCGGCCGGAAACGGTTTCCAGCAGTTCGTAAGGCAGGTGTGCCCAACGTGCGGTCATGAAGTCGATGGTTTCAACGGCACGCAGGGCAACGACCCAAGCGTAACGACGGCCATCGCCGACCACGCCAACCGATTTCACTGGCTGGAACACCACGAATGCCTGGCTGACCTTGTGGTACCAGTCGGCCTTGCGCAGTTCTTCGATGAAGATGTGGTCGGCGCGACGCAGCAGGTCGGCGTATTCCTTCTTCACTTCACCGAGAATCCGCACGCCCAGGCCCGGGCCCGGGAACGGGTGACGGTAGACCATGTCGTACGGCAGGCCCAGTTCCAGGCCCAGACGACGGACTTCGTCCTTGAACAGCTCGCGCAGGGGTTCAACCAGCTTGAGGTTCATTTCTTCCGGCAGGCCGCCCACGTTGTGGTGCGACTTGATCACGTGCGCCTTGCCGCTTTTGGCGCCAGCCGACTCGATCACGTCCGGGTAGATGGTGCCTTGGGCGAGGTACTTGATGTTGTCCAGTTTGTTGGACTGGGCATCGAAGACGTCGATGAAGGTACGACCGATGATCTTGCGCTTCTTCTCCGGGTCGGACTCGCCGGCCAGGTTGTCGAGGAATTGATCTTCGGCATTGGCGCGGATCACCTTGACGCCCATGTTCTCGGCGAACATGGCCATCACTTGCTCACCTTCGTGCAGACGCAGCAGGCCGTTGTCGACGAAGACGCAGGTCAGCTGGTCGCCAATGGCTTTGTGCAGCAGCGCGGCAACCACCGAGGAATCCACACCGCCGGACAGGCCGAGCAGTACGTTGTCGGTGCCGACCTGGGCGCGAATGTTGGCGATGGCGTCTTCAGCAATCTTCGAAGGCGTCCACAAGGCTTCGCAGCCGCAGATGTCGAGGATAAAGCGCGAGAGGATGCGACCGCCCTGCTTGGTGTGGGTCACTTCCGGGTGGAACTGCACGCCGTAGTAGCCACGCGCGTCGTCGAACATGCCGGCGATCGGGCAGCTTGGGGTGCTGGCCAGGATGTGGAAGTCCTGCGGCATCCTGGTGACCTTGTCACCGTGACTCATCCACACGTCGAGGCCGAACAGGCCGTCGGCGTCGATGTGGTCTTCGATGCCGTCGAGCAGACGGCTCTTGCCGACCACGTCGACACGGGCGTAACCGAACTCACGCAGCTCGGAACCTTCGACCTTGCCACCCAGCTGTTCAGCCATGGTTTGCATGCCGTAGCAGATACCGAAGACCGGTACGCCCAGGTCAAACACCGCTTGCGGGCAGCGCGGGCTGTCGGCGACGTGCACGGACTCGGGGCCACCGGCGAGAATGACGCCTTTGGGAGCGAATTCGCGAATCGCTTCGTCGTCCATGTCGAACGGATGCAGTTCGCAGTACACGCCGATTTCACGCACGCGGCGGGCAATCAGCTGGGTGTACTGGGAACCGAAGTCGAGGATCAGGATGCGGTGAGCGTGAATGTCGAGGGCCATGATTCAGTCTCGTCTAGATAATTCAGAAACAGTCGTGATTCAGAAACAACTCGGGGCTGAATAGAACAGCCCCGGTTGCTTAACGATTTGCTTGAAGCCTCAACCTACGCGGTAGTTTGGCGCTTCTTTGGTGATTTGCACGTCGTGAACGTGGGATTCGGCCATGCCAGCGCCGGTGATCCGCACGAACTCAGGCTTGGTGCGCATTTCTTCGATGTCGGCACTGCCGGTGTAACCCATCGAGGAACGCAGGCCGCCCATCAGTTGATGGATGATGGCGCTCAATGTGCCCTTGTAAGGAACACGCCCTTCGATCCCTTCCGGAACCAGCTTCTCGGCGCCTGCCGAGGAGTCCTGGAAGTAACGGTCGGAGGAACCTTGAGCCTGGGACATGGCGCCCAGCGAACCCATGCCGCGGTAAGCCTTGTACGAACGACCCTGGAACAGTTCGATCTCGCCTGGCGCTTCTTCAGTACCGGCGAACATCGAGCCCATCATCACGCAGGAGGCACCGGCAACGATGGCCTTGGACAGGTCACCGGAGAAACGGATGCCGCCGTCGGCGATCAACGGAACGCCTGTGCCTTCGAGGGCAGCGGCAACGTTGGCGATGGCACTGATTTGCGGGACGCCGACACCGGCGACGATACGGGTGGTGCAGATTGAGCCTGGGCCGATACCGACCTTGACTGCATCGGCGCCTGCTTCGGCCAGAGCCTTGGCGGCAGCGCCGGTGGCGATGTTGCCGCCGATGACCTGCACTTCAGGGAAATTCTGTTTGACCCAGCGAACGCGGTCGATCACACCTTTGGAGTGACCGTGAGCGGTGTCGACCACCACCACGTCAACGCCGGCATTGACCAGGGCGGCTACGCGATCACCGGTGTCTTTACCGGTACCGACTGCCGCACCAACACGCAGACGACCTTGATCGTCCTTGCTGGCCAGCGGGTATGCCTTGGCTTTTTCGATGTCGTTGACGGTCATCATGCCTTTGAGGGCGAATTTGTCGTCGACGATCAGCACGCGTTCGATGCGGTGTTTGTGCAACAACTCGCGGACGTCGTTCTTGTCGGCGCCTTCCTTGACCGTGACCAGACGCTCTTTAGGCGTCATCACTTGACGGACGGTGGCGTCCAGACGGTTTTCGAAACGTACGTCACGGGAAGTGACGATGCCGACCAGGTCGCCATCGTGCAAAACCGGAACGCCGGAGATGTTGTGCATGCGGGTCAGTTCGAACAGTTCACGAACCGTGGCGTCAGCCTCGATGGTGATCGGGTCCTTGACCACGCCGGCCTCATAACGCTTGACCTTGCGCACTTCGGCAGCTTGCTGCTCGATGGTCATGTTCTTGTGGATAATGCCGATGCCACCTTCCTGAGCCATGGCAATTGCCAGACGGGCTTCAGTAACGGTGTCCATGGCGGCAGAAACCAGAGGAATATTCAGCTCGATGCCACGGGTTAGGCGGGTCTTGAGACTGACTTCGTTAGGAAGCACCTCGGAATAACCAGGCACTAGGAGAATGTCGTCGAATGTCAGAGCTTCTTGGCTGATACGCAGCATCGCGGGGGCTCCCGAGCGGGAAAATGGAAGCGCGCCATTATAGTCAGACACCCCCTCGGGTTCAATGTAAAACTCTGTCTATTTCGACACGGTCGATCGACGGGTATTTAACGCCGAATTCTGTAGGAGCACAGCTTGCTGGCGATGGCGCCCTTAAGTCCGCCATCGCCAGCAAGCTGTGCTCCTACAGTTCGACTTTCACCCAACTGACAGGTTGATCGAGCCAATCGGCAAATTCGTCGATAAAGCTCTGTTTGAACCCGGCCTCGGCCCAGTTGTTGAAGATAAAGCCCAGGTTGGAAAAGCCGCATTCCTGCAGGAAAAGAAACCCGTTGATGTCGTCTTCATGCCCGCATTCCGGACACGTGAAGTTATCGGTGCGCCCCGGCATCCAGTCTTCCAGGCTTTCGAACAGCGCTTCGCCGACTTCCTTGCGGCACTCGGCGCAGCCCGCCTCTTCAAGGAAACCCTTGGCGGGCGTGTAGATGCAGCGCTTGGTGATGATTTCCAGGCCATTGATCGGTTCGCCGAACGGCAGCGCTTCAGGATGCAGCACGACAGCGCGGGCACCGTCGGCGATGGCATGAGCCATGCGGTTGCCAGTGCGGCCACAGGTGGTCAGTTCTTCTTTAATGATGTTCTTGCGCACCAGCCAACGCACGACCGCCCGGGCCCGGGGTTCGTGCACCGGCAGGGTGGAAATTTTCGGGACGATGATGCTTTGCGAATTCATGGGTGCAGACTCTGCAAATACTGAATATTCACCCTTGTAGGAGCGAACCTTTGTGGCGAGGGGATTTATCCCCGTTCGGCCGCGAAGCAGACGCCAGCTCATTAATGCGATTGGACTTTGAAGTGCTGGGGCCGCTTCGCGCCCCAACGGGGCGGTGCGACGTATCGCTAAATCCCCTCGCCACAAAAGCTCACTCCTACAGGATTTTCGGCCGGCAGCTTAATCCCTGACACTCTCAGGTCAAGTGCTCAAGTACCGTCCGATCAAGGCAATTCCGCTGGCCAGCACCAACCAGGTCACCAGCCGCACAAACGCCTCGCGGGACAATCTCATGGTCAACCGCCGGCCAATCCACAGCCCCACTGCCATCGCCGGCAATAAACACAGGGCCAATACCAATAAGGGTAGCTCGGCGTACACACCTGCGACGGCAAACAGGCTCAAGCGCACCACCGTGCTGCAACTGATCAGCGCACTCTGGGTCGCCCGGGCCGCCTCTTTGGGCAGACGACTGTTCAAATAGATCGCATATAAAAATCCGCCACTGCCAAACAAGGCCCCGAACATCCCCCCCACCGTGCCCATTGGCACGGCCCAAGCGGCGGACAATTGGGTCGGACGGGTTTTGACCCACAAGCTGTAAATCGCATATGCGCTGATAAACAGCCCCATCAACAGCACCAACACATCGGATTTCAGATTCAGTAGAAAAATCACCCCCAGCGTGCAGCCCACCGCCATGCACGGCAGCAGCCGCAGCAACTCAGGCTTTGCCACATCCCGTCGCGAAGGCAGCAGATTGCCGAACGCCGCGACGAAATCCAGCAGCACCAACAGCGGTACGATTTTCGACAGCGGCATGAACAGGATCAGAATCGGCCCCGCCACCAGCGCCGTACCGAAACCGGCAATACCGAACACGATGTAGGCCAGTGCCACACCCAGCCCAATCACTAGCCAGCCCATCGCCCCCCACGGCCATTGGTGTAATAACTCCAGCATATTCATCGACACGGCTTCCTTTTAATCCTGCGATGACTTTAGCCAGCGCCGAGCGTTGCGACTAATATCTTCAACGTCGACCACCCATCTCGAAAAGGCATACCTGGTGCTTTCAACTCGCCAATTGCGTTACTTCGTGGAAATCGCCGAAAGCGGCAGCTTCAGCGCTGCAGCCGAACGACTGTTTATTGCTCAATCCGCCTTGAGCCGGCAGATAAAGGACATGGAAACCCGGCTGCAAACGCCGCTGTTCGAACGCACCGCGCGCCAGCCTCGACTGACGGCAGCGGGTGAAGCCTTTTTGCCTCGGGCGAGAATCCTGCTGATCGAACTGACCAAGGCCAGCGAGATGGCCACCCAAGTGGGCAGTGGTCAACTCGGCGTGTTGCGCCTGGGTCACTCCAGCACTGTGCCCATGAGCGGTCGGCTGTTGCGAGGCATCAGCGACTATCTGGATCGGCACGCCGGTGTGTCCATGGACATCGTCAAGCTGTCCTCCGAGGCGCAACTGGAAGAATTGGCAGAAGGTCGTCTCGATGTGGGACTGTTGCGCCTGCCGGTGCTGCGTCAGCGAGAAGGGGTGCAGATTGTTCCGCTGTACCGCGAGCGTTTGTTGCTGGCGGTGCCACCGAATCATCGGCTGGCTGTGGATAAGTCCGCACCAGGCATCGATCTGGCGCAGTTGAAGAAGGAAGCGTTTATTTCCATCCCTCATCCACAGCGTGGTGGCCTGAGCTATCTGTCCGCCGAGTTGTGCATGCGCCAAGGGTTCTTTCCCCAGGCTGCTCGGGTGGTGTCGCGCAAAACCACGCAACTGCAATTGATCCAGGCCGGGTTCGGCATCGCGTTGTTACCGGAATCGATGCAGGACATCGCGCCACCGGATATCCACTTCTTGACCTTGGCCGACCCGGATTGCCACAGCACGGTCGCCCTCGCCTGCCGGCAAAATCCTACGGCACTGGTTCAGCAATTTATCAATACCTGCACAAATCCCTGTGGGAGCGGGCTTGCTCGCGAAGGCGGCGTGACAGTCGACATTAATGTTGAATGTTAAACCGCTTTCGCGAGCAAGCCCGCGCCCACAAAAGGGATTTGCGTGAAGCATGGAGATTGTTTGTCGAATGCCTTTAAACTGCGCCCCATGATTAAAGATCCCTTTACAAGACTCGGCCTGGACCGTGAAGTCCTGACTGTCAGCCAGCTCAACGGCCGCGCGCGGGTGTTGCTCGAAGACGTGTTCAGCAACATTTGGGTCGAAGGCGAAATCTCCAACCTCGCCCGCCCGGCGTCCGGCCACGTGTATTTCACCCTCAAGGACAGCGGTGCCCAGGTGCGTTGCGCACTGTTCCGGCAGAACGCCGCACGAGTGCGTCAGGCATTGAAGGATGGCCTGGCGGTGAAGGTCCGCGGCAAGGTTTCGCTGTTCGAGGGCCGTGGCGACTATCAGTTGATCCTCGATACCGTGGAGCCGGCCGGCGATGGTGCGCTGCGTCTGGCCTTCGATGCACTGAAAGAAAAACTCAGCGCCGAAGGCCTGTTCAGCGCCGAGCGCAAAGTACCGCTGCCCGCGCATCCGCAACGCATCGGCATCATCAGCTCGCCCACCGGCGCGGTGATTCGCGACATCATCAGCGTATTCCGTCGCCGTGCACCGCAGATCCAACTGACGTTGATCCCCACTGCCGTGCAGGGCCGCGAAGCCACTGCGCAGATTGTCCGCGCATTGAAACTGGCGGACGCCCGTGGTTTCGATGCGTTGATCCTGGCCCGTGGCGGCGGCTCGCTGGAAGACCTTTGGTGCTTCAACGAAGAAGCCGTAGCGCGCGCCGTGGATGCCTGTGTGACGCCGATTGTCAGCGCCGTTGGCCATGAAACCGACGTGTCGATCAGCGACTTCGTAGCCGACGTCCGCGCCCCGACCCCTTCCGCCGCTGCCGAACTGCTCGCGCCGGACTCCAGTGACCTGGTCCGTCGGCTCGAAAGCCTGCATCGACGGCTGGTGATGCGTATCCGCGACCGCTTGATGCGTGATCGACTGCGCCTGGAAGGCATGTCTCGCCGCTTGCGTCATCCCGGCGAACGTCTGCGCCAGCAAGCGCAGCGCCTGGACGATCTGGACATGCGCATGCGCCGCGCGTTCGAACGCAGCCTCAATACCCGTCGCGAACGGTTGATCCGCCTGGAAACCCGCCTCGCCGGGCAACATCCGGGACGGCAACTGGCGATGCTCCGTCAGCGCCTCGACAGCCTTGCCGAACGCTTGCCCCGTGCCATGCGCGAAGGGCTCAAATCCCGTCGCCTGCAACTGCAAAGCCAGATGCAGACGCTGCATGTGGTCAGCCCGTTGGCGACCCTTGGCCGTGGCTACAGCATTTTGCTGGACGAACGCGGCAACGCTATCCGCAACGCCGCGCAAACCCACAACGGTCAGCGCCTGAAAGCCAGACTTGGCGAAGGCGAACTGCAAGTGCGGGTCGAAGACAATCACCTGACGCCTGTCACCCTTTCTTTACTGGATTGATCCATGCCGCGTTTTTTAGCTCCGCTGCTGTTGCTGTGCCTGACCTTCAATGCCCACGCCGACAGTTACATCACCCGCCTGTTGAACAAACCGGTGCCGGGCGGCGTGGCCGTGGTGGATCTGGGTGCCTCTGCGCAGGCGCCGAAGGCCAGCTATCAAGGCAAGCCTGTGCTGGTGGTCAAGGAACAGAACAACTGGCTGGCGATTGTCGGTGTGCCGCTGACGGTTAAACCGGGCACGCAGCAGGTCAGCAGTGACGGGCGGAATCTGAATTTCACGGTCGGCAACAAGAAATACCCGGAACAGCACATCACATTGAAGAACACCCAGCAGGTCAATCCGAACCCGGAGAATCTCAAGCGCATCGAAGGTGAGTTGGCCGAACAAATTCAGGCTTACCGCAGCTTCAGCCCCAACACCCCGAGCAATCTGTTGCTGGACAAACCAGTCAACGGCCCGCTGTCGAGCAAGTTCGGCGTGCGCCGCTTCTTCAATGGTGAAGAGCGTAACCCGCACGCCGGCCTGGACTTCGCCGTGCCTGCCGGTACGCCGATCAAGACCCCGGCTGCCGGCAAGGTGATCCTGATCGGCAACTACTTTTTCAACGGCAACACGGTGTTTGTCGACCATGGGCAGGGGTTTATCAGCATGTTCTGCCACATGTCGAAAATCGACGTGAAGGTCGGCCAGCAATTGGCCCGTGGTGGGGTGGTCGGGAAAGTGGGGGCCACCGGGCGGGCGACCGGGCCCCATATGCACTGGAACGTCAGCCTGAATGATGCGCGGGTTGATCCGGCCATCTTTATAGGTGCATTTCAGCCCTGAATAGGCGGTGACGCGGCTGGCCTGCTCGCGATGGCGGAATAACAGACACCATCTATTCCGCCTCCAAGTCCTCAATCCCATGAATCTCCCTGTGTGCCAGGCACTCTTTGATCCACGCCTGAGTTTCCTCCGAGAAGCCCGCCAACTCTTCAGCGCTGATCAACTCATGCGTACACAGCCCCAGCAAGTGAGCAGGCGCCTCATTGCGTGAGTGACCGAACACGCCAAACGCCCAATACAGCTCCTGTTGACCCGCCTTCAGCCTTTCCTCACTGGCTTCAATACGCTCGTAAGGCGCAGTGCTTTTATCCAGCACGATGCGCTCGACTTCTTCCATGATCCGGATGCACAGCCGCTCATGGGCCAACGGACGCAGTGCGCTATAAAGTTTCCAATCCGACTCGTTCATTGCCGACTCCTGCCTGACAGTAGTCCTTGGTGAGGCTTTAAGAATAGCCGCGCTGACACGCCCCATCACCGAAAGCCTTCAATTGCGCATCGCTCAAACCTCGCGCAAACATAAAAACGATCACCGCCGTTCACCGCAATAAAATCTCGATAACCACGACTTTTCGAGGATTCCTCTCAATTTTTTTCGACCGCTTGCCATCCTTCACCCTCGCGGTTAGGGTTGAAGGCATGAAAACCTCTCACACCCTCATTCAGCTTCGCCAGCACCGCAGCCTGTGCCTTGTCAGTGCACGACTGCCAGGCTGAATCGCGGTGCCTCGTCCTACGCTTTATCCCCAGAACATTTGATCCACCGGCAGGCCGCCTTTTTTCGGCCCACACAATAAGGATTTCCCGATGAGCATGCTCAAAGACCCGTCTTCGAAATACCGCGCGTTCCCGACCATCGACATTCCGGACCGCACCTGGCCGTCGAAGACCATTACCGCCGCGCCGATCTGGTGCAGCTCCGACCTTCGTGACGGTAACCAGTCGCTGATCGAGCCAATGGACGCGGTCAAGAAACTGCGTTTCTGGAAAACCCTGGTGTCGGTCGGCGTGAAAGAAATCGAAGCGTCGTTCCCGGCGGCTTCGCAAACCGACTTCGACTTCGTGCGCACCCTGATCGAAGGCAACCATATCCCGGACGACACCACCATTCAGGTGCTGACCCAGGGCCGTGAAGATTTGATCGAGCGCACCTTCGAATCCCTGCGCGGAGCGAAGAAAGCCATCGTTCACCTGTACAACGCCACCTCCCCTTCCTTCCGTCGCATTGTCTTCAACCAGGACAAGGAAGGGGTCAAGGCCATCGCCGTGAACGCGGCCAAGCTGTTCGTCAAATATGCCGCCCAGCAGCCAAACACCGAGTGGACCTTCGAGTACTCGCCAGAAACCTTCAGCGCCACCGAGCTCGAGTTCGCCAAGGAAGTCTGCGACGCCGTCATCGAAGTCTGGAACCCGACGCCTGAGCACAAGGTGATTCTCAACCTGCCAGCCACCGTCGAATGCGCGACCCCGAACATCTATGCCGACCAGATCGAATGGTTCGGCCGTCACATCAACCGTCGTGACAGCGTGATCATCAGCCTGCACACCCACAACGACCGTGGCACTGGCGTTGCGGCTACCGAACTGGGCCTGATGGCCGGCGCCGACCGTGTCGAAGGCTGCCTGTTCGGCAACGGCGAACGTACCGGTAACGTCGACCTCGTGACCGTGGCGCTGAACCTCTACACCCAGGGCATTCACCCTGAGCTGGACTTCTCCGACATCGACGGCGTGCGCAAAGTCGTCGAAGAATGCAACCAGATCCAGGTGCACCCACGTCACCCGTACGTCGGCGACCTGGTGCACACCGCGTTCTCCGGCTCCCACCAGGACGCCATCCGCAAGGGCTTCGCCCAGCAGAAACCGGACGCCCTGTGGGAAGTGCCGTACTTGCCGATCGACCCGGCCGACATCGGCCGCAGCTACGAGGCGGTGATCCGCGTCAACAGCCAGTCGGGCAAGGGCGGTATCGCTTACCTGCTGGAACAGGAATACGGCATCAGCTTGCCGCGTCGCATGCAGATCGAGTTCAGCCAGGTGGTGCAGCGTGAAACCGATCGCCTGGGCCTTGAGATGACGGCTCAGCAGATCCATGCCCTGCTGCACAGCGAGTACTTGCAGGCCAACACCCCGTACGCGCTGGTCAGCCATCGCTTGCAGGAAGAAAACGGTCATAGCGCCGTCGAAGTGGAAGTCTCGGGCAAAGGCCAGGGTGAAACCAACCTGCACTGGCGCGGCAAGGGCAACGGCGCTCTGGAAGCGCTGGTGGCCGGTCTGCCGATTCCGGTTGAAATCATGGACTACAACGAACACGCCATCGGTTCGGGCACCAATGCCAAGGCTGCGGCCTACATTGAACTGCGCGTGAACGGCGAACGTGCGGTGCACGGCGTCGGCATCGATGAAAACATCACCACTGCCAGCTTCAAGGCCCTGTTCAGCGCACTGAACCGCTCCCTGAGCCAGCCGGAAGCGAAAGCGGCGTAAGCCTTCGCTGCAATGCAAAAGGCCCCGAGGTGCGAACCTTGGGGCCTTTTTTTGGCTGTGTTTTTTTGTTGACTGTACCGGCCTCTTCGCGGGCAAGCCCGCTCCCACAGTAGACAGTTGTGAACACCGAATTTGTGTACACCAAAGCACACTGTGGGAGCGGGCTTGCCCGCGAAGACGCCGGGTCAGACAGCGCAGATATCAGGTGAACTGGAAAGTATCGGCATCCAGATTCGCCGGAAACCGCGTGCGATAAGCTTGAAGGTCAGCAGCATTCAGAACAACCTGAAACACCCCATCCGCCTCGCCTGCACTGAGCAATGTCTCCCCCTGGAAATCCAGCACCTGGCTATCACCGGTGTAGGCGAAACCTTTGCCGTCAGTACCAACGCGATTCACCGCCGCCACGTAGCAGAGATTCTCGATCGCCCGCGCGGGCAGTAAACGGTTCCAGTGCTGACGCCGCGCCCCCGGCCAGTTGGCGGTGTACAGCAGCAAATCAGTGTCTTGAGCATCGCGGCTCCAGACCGGGAAGCGCAGGTCGTAGCAAATCAGCGGCCGCACGCGCCAGCCCTTGAGTTCGAACTGCACCTGACGCTCACCGGGGGTGAAGTGGTTGTGCTCGCCAGCCATGCGGAACAGGTGGCGCTTGTCGTAGTGCCACACCTCCCCGTCCGGTCGCGCCCACAACAGGCGATTGCGATGACTGCCGTCAGCCACCTGGACGATGATGCTGCCGGTGATCACCGCATCCAGTTTCGCCGCCTGAACCCGCAGCCATTTGCTGGTGGGACCGTTTTCCGATTCGGCGAGCGTTTCCGACTCCATGGAAAAACCGGTGGTGAACATCTCCGGCAGGATGATCAGGTCAGCGCCGCGAGCCTGTTCCAGCAACGGTTCGAAATGCTCCAGATTGGCCTGACGATCGTGCCAGGCCAGGGTGGTCTGGATCAGCGCGATGTTCAGATTGGGGAGCGCACTCAGATCACGCATAGTTTTGCCGCTGCTTCACGCAGGGTCTCCTCGCGTTTGGCGAAGCACAGGCGCACCAGGCGCTGGCCTTCGGGTGGGGTTTGGTAGAACACCGAGATCGGGATGCTCGCCACGCCATGTTCGCGGGTCATCCACAACGCCATCTCGACGTCGTTGAGGTCCGGGCGAATCTGCGAGTAATCGACCAATTGGAAATACGTGCCGGCCACTCGGCTGAAACTGAAGCGCGACGGTGTTAGCAGATCGCAGAACAGATCGCGCTTGGCCTGATAGAAAGCCGGCAGTTCTTCAACGTGTTCCGGGTGCTCGGCCATGAAGTCGGCCAAGGCATATTGCAGCGGCGTTACACCGCAGAAACTGACGTATTGGTGAACCTTGCGCAGCTCCGCTGTGAGGGCCGGCGGTGCGACCACGTAGCCTGTTTTCCAGCCAGTGACGTGATAGGTCTTGCCAAAGGAGCTGACCACGAAAGCACGCTGATACAGCTCTTCGTGATTCAGCACGCTGGCATGAGGCACACCATCGAACACCAGGTGTTCGTAGACTTCGTCGCTGACGATGTAGATGTCGCGATCCCGGATCAACGCCGCCAGCTGATCCAGCTCGGCACGACTGATCAGTGCGCCACTTGGGTTATGTGGAGAGTTGAGGATGATCATCCGCGTGCGCGATGTAATGGCTTCACCCAGCTTCTGAAAGTCGATAGCGAAGTCATTCAGGCCCAACTGCACATGGACGCAACGACCACCGGCCAGCTCAACCGAGGGTTCATAACTGTCGTAGGCCGGATCGAACACGATCACTTCGTCACCGCTGCGGATAACTGCTTGAATGGCGCAGAAAATCGCCTGGGTTGCGCCGGGCGTGACGGTCACTTCATGGTCGACATCCACATTGACGCCGTAGCTGCGGGCGATCTTCGCCGCAATCTGCTGACGCAATGCCGGAAGGCCGGTCATCGGCGAATACTGGTTATGGCCATTCGCGATATGCCGTCCGACCGCATCGCACAGGGCCTGCGGGGCGTCGAAGTCGGGAAAACCCTGGGACAGGTTCAGCGCCCCGGTTTGCGCCGCGAGCTGAGACATCTGAGTGAAGATAGTGATGCCGACATTCGGCAGCTTACTGGTGATCATCGGTGTTTCCCTGCTCTACACCCGGCTCTACGGCGGCGCGGGAGAGCCCGAGAATAGCCCAAACGCTCCTCATAAAAAAAGCACTGTATATCTACACCTGTAATTTCTGACAGTAGACGGCCGGGAACCCGAGGGATCAACTACGAACTCCATCAATGTCTATTGAAAGGAGAACTGCAATGCTCACCCCTGGCGATCTTGATCTGTCTTTTGCAACAGGAGGGAAACTGGAACTCGTTTTCCCTGGAAGTAGCAATTATCTCGCACAGAGCGTGATGTTTTCTGCAAGTGGAAAACTGATGCTCAGCTGGGCCAATGACCGCCCAAAGTTCGGCAGCGTTCAAGGCTTTTACGGAATGGAGTGTCTGAATAAAGACGGCACTCCGGACACTTCTTTTGGCGAAGGAGGCTATGTGCATGATCGATTCGTTGAGCGCGAAGACGTATTGCCTTCTGCCGGACAACAAACTTTGCAAATGTCAGACGGGCATTATCTGTTATTCGGCACGTTCAAAAACTCAAATAACTGCTACATTCCCTGCCTTGCCATGTACACAAAAGAGGGGCATCTCGACGAAAGCTTCGGTCAGAAGGGAAAATTCGTATTTGACGATCCCATATCTACAGGCCCTTACAATTCGCAGTTTGCATGGGCAAGCTTTCAATCCAGCGAACACATCATGATCGCTTATCAACGAACCTTTGGCGTAGACGACTGGGCTAACGTGCTTGTGCGTGTCACTACTTCAGGACATGTCGACAGTACCTTCAATGACAATAAGGGCGAAGCCATAGCGCGCCCTTCCCCAGGCGAAAACTGCAACTGTCTAGGTATCGCTATTCAGCCTGATCTGAAAATCCTGGTCTATGGCCAGAGCGAAAGTGGCGATGCCTTTATTCAACGCTTTGAATCCAACGGCCAGATTGACACAGGCTTCGCGGACAGTGGTGTTTATCGCCGGCCGGACTGGAAGATAAACCATTTAATGGTCCAACCAGATGAAAAACTACTGCTATGTGGCGAATCCGAAAATACAGCCCTATTGGTACGTTTGAATGCAGACGCTAGTTTTGACCAACACTTCAATGAGGGCAAACCGAACTTAACACCTCTAGGAGAGGATTCGCGCTGGAGTAAAGTGGCTTTACACAACAACGGTCAGATCGTAACTATTGGTTCCAATACTCCTTTTATGAGTGGCACCTCTGTACTAGGGCGATTTCAGTCTGACGGAAAATTGGATGAAGGATTCGGCAAAGGAACGGGGTGGGTGGCGACCGACTATGGCTTGGGTGTAAGTCAGCCAATTGATCTGGCGCTTGATATGAGAGGATTCATTTACGTCTTGGGCAAACACCAAGGTCTTGCCGTACAACCGGATTTACTACTGTTGCGCTATATAGACTAAAGGCCGTGTTACGAATGTAAAAATGCCCACATCTTGCGAAGTGGGCATATTCTGATAGACGAGCTACCGTCAGCGCTTGTCGCGGCGCTTCTTGTCGGCTTTCTTGTGGTGCGACATCATCCGACGCTTCTTGTTGACCTGACGGTCGGTGAGCGAGTTCTTGTTGCCTTCGTACGGGTTCTCGCCGCCCTTGAACTCGATGCGGATCGGCGTACCGACCAGTTTCAAGACACGGCGATAAGTGTTTTCCAGATAGCGCACGTAAGACTTCGGCACCTTCTCAATCTG
Organism: Pseudomonas sp. BF-B-26; assembly: GCF_019956495.1. Lineage (NCBI taxonomy): Bacteria > Pseudomonadati > Pseudomonadota > Gammaproteobacteria > Pseudomonadales > Pseudomonadaceae > Pseudomonas > Pseudomonas sp. BF-B-26. Next base: position 81,001 of record NZ_JAHBDP010000044.1, read on the forward strand.
GTTACCGTGAATCACGATGATCGGCGGGTTCGCGCCACCCAAGTGGGCATAACGCAGCTTGATCCGGCGGTTGTTGACCATCGGCGGCGCGTGCTCACCGACCGCATCTTCCAGAATCGTGGTCAGGCGGTTGGTTGGCCAGCGGGTGACCGCAGACTTGAACGAGTTCTGTACGGAGGCGTAGAGGTTGCCCACGCCCGTGCCGTGCAGGGCCGAGATGAAGTGAATGTCGGCGTAGTCAACGAAGAACAGTCGACGTTGCAGCTCGACCTTCACGAAGTCGCGCTCGCTCGGCGTCATGCCGTCCCACTTGTTGATCGCGATCACCAGCGCACGACCCGACTCAATGGCGAAGCCCAGCAGGTTGAGGTCGTGGTCGACCACGCCTTCGCGGGCGTCCATCACAAAGATCACCACGTTGGCATCTTTGATCGCTTGAAGGGTTTTGACCACGGAGAACTTTTCAACTTCTTCATGGATCTTGCCGCGCTTGCGCACACCAGCGGTGTCGATCAGCGTGTACTTCTCGTCGTTACGCTCGAACGGGATGTAGATACTGTCGCGGGTGGTGCCGGGCTCGTCATAGACGATTACCCGGTCTTCACCGAGCATACGGTTGACCAGGGTCGACTTGCCGACGTTCGGACGGCCGATGATCGCGATCTTGATACCGTCTTTTTCGCTTGGGCCAGGAATGCGCTTGGCTTCCTCGCCTTCGGCAACGATCTCTTCTTCGCCTTCTTCCAGCTCGTCATCGTCTTTCGGGAAGTCGCTCAGGGCGATTTCCAGCATCTGGGTGATGCCACGACCATGAGCACCGGCGATCGGGATCGCGTGGCCCATGCCCAACGGGGCGAATTCGGCGCGGGCCATTTCAGGGTCGATGTTGTCGACCTTGTTGGCAACCACGTAAGAACGCTTGTTACGTTTGCGCAAATGCTCGGCGATCATCTGGTCGGCGGCGGTGAAACCGGCCTTGGCATCTACCAGGAACAGAACGACATCCGCTTCTTCAATGGCCAGCAGCGACTGCTCGGCCATTTTTTCGTCCATACCGTGCTCGTCACCGGAGATACCGCCGGTGTCGACCAGAATGTAGGAACGCCCTTGCCACTTGGCCTCACCGTATTGGCGATCACGGGTCAGACCGGACAAGTCGCCAACGATGGCGTCGCGAGTCCTGGTCAGGCGGTTGAACAAGGTGGACTTGCCGACGTTCGGTCGGCCCACCAGGGCGATTACGGGAACCATGCGGCTCTCCACTTCGTTATTTCAGAAAATACAAAAGCCGCTGCGAGGCAGCGGCTGGTGCTCGGGGCAGCACTGTGGGAGCGGGCTTGCTCGCGAAAAAACGTAGCAGCACCGCGTTTATTCAGGCTGTACGCGTCATCGTTGACGCCCTTCGCGAGCAAGCCCGCTCCCACAGGTGAAGCCGCTTGGGGGTTAAACCCCAAGCATAGTCAAACCTTTACTTAATGGTCAGGGCTTCCAGTTTGCCGCTGTTGCCATACAGATAAATCGTGTCACCCACCACCAGCGGACGGGCACGCAGGCCAGCGCTGTCAATGCGTTCGCGGCCGACGAAACGACCGTCCACCTGGCTCAGCAGGTGCAGGTAGCCTTCCATGTCGCCGACTGCAACGTAGCTGGAGAACACTTCCGGAGCCGACAGTTGACGGCGAGCCAGCGAATCGTTGCTCCACAAGGCTGTGGTGGAACGTTCGTCGACGCCTTCAACAGTGCCCGAAGACAGGCTCACGTAGACGTTGCCAAAACCCTGGGCGACACCGGCATAGCTGGAAGCATCACGCTGCCAAAGCTGACGACCGCTTTGCAGGTCCAGTGCCGCAACGCGACCCTGGTAGCTGGCGACGTACAGCGTTTCGCCAGAAAGCAGCAGGCCGCCGTCGATATCGACAACGCGCTCCAGTTCCGAACGACCCTGTGGAATGGCTACACGTTGCTCCCAAACCGGCACGCCGTTGGAAATATCGAGAGCGACCACTTTACCGGTCGACAGGCCAGCCACCGCGAGGCGGTTGGTGACGATCGGCGCACTGGTGCCGCGCAGGGTCAATACCGCCGGAGTACTGTCATACAACCAGCGCTGGTTGCCGGTAGTGGCATCCAGACCGATCAGACGGTCATCCTGAGTCTGAACGACAACGACATCACCGTTGTTGGCCGGCGGTGCGAGGACTTCACTGGACACGCGAGCGCGCCATTTCTCTTCACCGTTGATGGCGTCCAGGGCAACGATTTCACCCTTGATCGTACCGATCAGGAGCAGACCGTAACTGACGCCGACAGCGCCGGAAACGGGCAATTCGAGATCTTTCTTCCATTTGACGTCGCCATTGCTGCGATCCATCGCCATCACCACACCGGTGACGTCGGCGGCATAGATGGTATCGCCATCGATCGCCGGAACCAGCATGTTGTACGACTCGCCCTGACCGTCACCGATCGAACGACTCCACTGCTTTTGCAGAACCACTTCTTCTTTGAAGTCGGTCAACTCGGCCGGTGGCAGTTCTTTTTTGCTGTTGCTGCTGCAACCCGCGGCCAATATGGCCAGAGCCAGCAATGCTGCATGTTTCCAACGAATCACGTCACGCATCCCCTTTGGCCAGGTCGTCCAGCTTGATTTGTAGGCCACCCACTGCCGCTTCATCCGACAGTGCCGCCTTGGCTTTTTGATACGCCGTGTTCGCTTCGTCGGTACGACCCAACTGCACCAGCAGATCGCCTTTGAGTTCTTCGCGAGTGGCCAGGAATGCTTTATCGGCATCGCCTTCGAGCAGCTTCAGGGCTTCATCGGCCTTGTTCTGCGCGGCCAGCACCTGAGCCAGACGCTGACGAGCAATTTCGCCCAGCGCCGGGTTGGCCGGTTTGGCAACAATGGCTTTCAGCTCGCTGGCTGCGTCATCCAGCTTGCCGCTGTCGACCGCAACTTTTGCCACGAACAGGCTGCCGTACTGCGCGTAAGCGCTACCGCCGAACTCGCTGTTGAGCTTGCCGGCCAGGTCCGCAACACGGGCGGCATCAGGCTTGCCGTCTGGCGTCAGCGTGGTTTCCAGCAGTTGCTGATAGAGCATCGAGGCGCCTTGCGACTGATTGCTCTGATACTTATGAAAGGCCTGCCAGCCGAACACGATGACCAGCGCCAACAGGCCGCCAGTGACCAGGGGCTTGCCGTTGCGTGTCCACCAGTCCTTAAACTCCGCCAGATGTTCGTCTTCGGTACTCGACACCCCAATACTCCTTAATCGCTAAATCGGCTGTTTGACAGCTTCAACCCTGCACGACGCAGGTGGCCAGGTGTGCAGCAAGCGCATCCCAGGCAATGCGTTGTTGTTCGCCCTGGCCACGCAGGGGTTTGAAACCTACCACTTGCTGGGCCATTTCGTCGTCACCGAGGATCAGCGCGTACAACGCACCACTCTTGTCGGCTTTCTTGAACTGGCTTTTGAAGCTGCCGGCGCCGGCATTCACTTGCAGGCGCAGGTTGGGCAATTGATCACGAACACGTTCACTCAGGGCCAGACCGGCCAGCTCGGCGGCTTCACCGAAGGCGCAGAGGTAGACGTCGACCTGACGGGAAATCTCTTCCGGGATCTGCTCCAGGGTTTCAAGCAGCAGTACCAAGCGCTCGATGCCCATGGCGAAACCAACGCCCGGGGTCGGCTTGCCGCCCATTTGCTCCACCAGACCGTCGTAACGACCACCGGCACACACGGTGCCTTGGGCGCCCAGCTTGTCGGTGACCCATTCGAAAACGGTCTTGCTGTAGTAATCGAGCCCGCGAACCAGCTTCGGGTTGATCACGTAAGGAATGCCGGCGGCGTCCAGGCGAGCCTTGAGGCCCTCGAAGTGCACGCGGGATTCTTCGTCGAGGTAGTCGGCCATTTTCGGCGCGTCGACCAGGACCGCTTGAGTGTCGGCGTTCTTGGTATCAAGAACCCGCAGCGGGTTGGTTTTCAGACGGCGCTGGCTGTCTTCGTCCAGCTTGTCCAGGCGGGCCGAAAGGAACTCGACCAGCGCTTCGCGATAACGACCGCGGGATTCGGCAGTGCCCAGGCTGTTGAGTTCGAGCTTGACCGCATCACGGATGCCCAGCTCGCCCCACAGGCGCCAGGTCAGCACGATCAGCTCGGCATCGATGTCCGGACCGTCGAGGTTGAAGACTTCGCAACCGATCTGGTGGAACTGACGATAACGGCCTTTCTGCGGACGTTCGTGGCGGAACATCGGGCCGATGTACCAGAGTTTCTGCACCTGGCCGCCGCCGGTAATGCCATGCTCGAGCACCGCACGCACGCAGGCCGCTGTGCCTTCGGGGCGCAGGGTCAGGGAGTCGCCGTTGCGGTCGTCGAAGGTGTACATCTCTTTTTCGACGATGTCGGTCACTTCACCGATGGAGCGCTTGAACAGCTCGGTGAACTCGACGATCGGCATGCGGATCTGCTTGTAACCGTAGTTATCCAGCAAACGCGAGACAGTGCCTTCGAAATGACGCCACAGGGGAGTCTGCTCGGGCAGGATGTCGTTCATGCCACGTATGGCTTGCAGAGACTTGCTCACTATAAATCCTTAAATTCGTTCGGCTCTTTAGTCGGGCTCAGCCACGCGCGATAACGGCAGCGTCAGCTTCGACCTTTTCGGCCGCTTTCTGGCGGATCAAGCGTTCAAGCTCATCCACCAGATTGTCATTCGTCAGTTTCTGCGACGGCTTGCCGTCGATGTAAATCAGGTTTGGCGTGCCGCCGGTCAAGCCGATATGGGCTTCCTTAGCTTCGCCCGGTCCGTTGACCACGCAACCGATGACCGCGACATCCAGCGGCACCAGCAGGTCTTCGAGGCGCCCTTCCAGCTCGTTCATGGTTTTGACCACATCGAAGTTCTGCCGCGAGCAGCTCGGGCAGGCGATGAAGTTGATGCCACGGGAACGCAGATGCAGGGATTTGAGAATGTCGTAGCCGACTTTCACTTCCTCGACCGGGTCGGCCGCCAATGAGATGCGAATAGTATCGCCAATCCCTTCGGCGAGCAGCATACCGAGGCCCACGGCGGATTTCACCGTGCCTGAACGCAAACCACCGGCTTCGGTGATCCCTAAGTGCAGCGGCTGAACGATTTCCTTGGCCAGCAAGCGGTAAGCGGCGACGGCCATGAACACGTCAGAAGCTTTCACACTGACCTTGAAGTCCTGGAAGTTCAGGCGTTCAAGGTGCTCGACGTGACGCAGGGCAGATTCAACCAGCGCAGCCGGAGTCGGCTCGCCGTATTTCTTTTGCAGGTCTTTTTCCAGGGAACCGGCGTTCACGCCGATGCGGATCGGAATCCCGCGATCACGGGCGGCATCGACTACCGCACGCACGCGGTCTTCGCGACCGATGTTGCCCGGGTTGATGCGCAGGCAGTCAACGCCCAGTTCGGCTACGCGCAGAGCGATCTTGTAGTCGAAGTGGATGTCGGCAACCAACGGCACCTTGACCAGTTGCTTGATCTTGCCGAAGGCTTCAGCCGCATCCATGTCGGGCACGGAAATACGCACGATATCGACGCCAGCCGCTTCCAGACGATTGATCTGGGCCACAGTGGCGGCGACGTCGTTGGTGTCGCTGTTGGTCATGCTCTGCACAGCGATAGGCGCATCGCCGCCAACGGGCACGTTACCGACCCAGATCTTGCGGGATTCGCGACGTTTGATTGGAGATTCGCCGTGCATGACTTATTGACCCAACTTCAGGCGAGCAGTCTCGCCACTGGTGAACGGAGCGACATCAACCACCTGCCCGTTGTAGCTGACCTGCGCGCCACGGGCGAAGCCCAGACGCACGGAAAACGGTGGTTTGCCGCTGACGGAAACGTTTTCGCCTTTACGCTTGAGACCGCTCAACAACACCTTGCCGGTGCCATCGGTCACTTGCGTCCAGCAATCAGAAGTGAACTGCAGTTGAACCTGCCCCTGGCCAGCAACCGGAGCCGCCGCTGCTGGAGCGGGAATGGTCGGAGTAACCGAAGCGCTCGCAGGCGGGGTTGAGACAACAGGAGCCGTCGGGGCTGGCGCGACTGGAGTCGCGACAACCGGAGCGGTGCTGTGAGCCGGTGCAACAGGCGTTGGCGCGGGTGCAGCAGGCGCAGTCGCTTCAGCTTCGGCCGGCGCTTCAGCCGACGTCTCGGCTTGCGGCAACGCAAGAGCGGTTGTGCCTTCAGCCTGACCTTGCGCGACGGCTTGGTCTTCCGGCTCGTCCAGCGGATGGATCTGGGTGGTGCCGTCAGCGCCTTCGACTTCAACGTGTTCCGGGCTCAGGCTGATCAGGTCTTTGGTACGCAGTGAGGTCTGATCCTGCCACCAGACAAAACCACCACCAATCACTGCGATCAGCAACAGCAGGCTGACAATTCGCAAAATGGTGTGGGAAACCCGAACCGGCTCTTCGATACGCCCCAGGCTATGAACGTTGCTGCCCTGGGAGTCGGTGCCGGTGGATTGGTCGAACTGTTGGACCAGTACGGTTTGATCCATGCCGAGCAATTTCGCGTAGGCGCGAATATAACCGCGAGCAAAGGTATGCCCAGGCAGCTTGTCGAAAGCGCCGGCTTCCAGATTGCTCAGGGAATTGACGGTGAGGTTGAGCTTGAGGGCCACTTCGGCCAGCGACCAGCCATTGCTTTCGCGGGCCTGGCGTAAAGTCTCACCGGGATTAACGCGATTCGCTGCTACAACTTCGGGATGCGCCGCTTTCATCATTGCTCCGACAGGTATTGCTGATATTCCGGCGTACCGGGATAGAGTCGTTTTAGTTGCAGGCCAAAACTGGCGGCCTTGTCGCGATCTTCAAACACTTTTGCCAGCCGAACGCCGAGCAATAGACTACGTGCATTTTGCTCGGTGAGCAGGCTAAAACGATCGTAATAGTCACGCGCGGGCACATAATGCCTGTCTTCGAAGGACAACTCAGCCATTTCCAGCAAGGCACGCGGCTGTTGGCGATTCAAACGCAGGGCTTTTTCCAGCTGCTGCTGGGCCAGATCACGCTGCCCCAGCCTCGAAGCGGTCATTCCGAGGTTCTCGAACACCCGCGAACGCTCGGGGTACAAGGTATCGGCGGCGGCCTGTTCAAAGCGTTCGTAAGCTTCTTTGTAGCGTTTCTCTTCGAAAAGAAAACTGCCGTAGTTGTTCAGGATTCGCGCATCGTTGGGGCGGGAAGACAGCGCCTTGCGAAAATGCTGATCCGCCAGCTCCGGCTCCATCTCGGCCTGGAATACCAGCCCCAGCGCAGCGTTGGCATCCGGATCCGAGTCATCCAGATCCAGCGCTTTCTTTAACGGTACTTTCGCCCGTTCGGTCATGCCCTGCTGCAAGTACCCCAAGCCCAGCTGCACATAGGCAACGCGCGCTTCATCGCGACCCTTGCTGGTCTTCATCGGGTTGAAATCGCCCGACAGGACACAGCCAGCACACAGGCTGGCCAACAGCAAAAGCAGCGCGAAGCGCAGGGACATAGAGATCCTCTCTTAATTATTGTTCGCAGCGTTTGTTGCGATATCGTTTTCGGCGCTTAACTCGCGCACGGCGATATAACGTTCGCTGCGACGGGTGCGATCCAGCACCTGTCCTACCAATTGGCCACACGCGGCATCGATGTCTTCACCGCGGGTGGTGCGTACGGTGACATTGAAACCGGCATGGTGAAGCTGATCCTGGAAACGACGAATCGCGTTGTTGCTCGGGCGCTCGTAACCGGAATGCGGGAACGGGTTGAACGGAATCAGGTTGATCTTGCACGGGATGTTCTTGAGCAACTCGATCATTTCGACCGCGTGTTCAACCTTGTCGTTGATGTCCTTGAGCAACGTGTACTCAATGGTCAGCACCCGCTTCTCGCCCAGGGACGACATGTAGCGCTGGCACGACTCGAGCAGCATCTTAAGCGGATATTTCTTGTTGATCGGCACCAATTGGTTACGCAATGCGTCGTTCGGTGCGTGCAGGGACAACGCCAGGGAGACGTCGATGTGCTTGGACAGCTCATCGATCATCGGCACCACACCCGATGTAGACAGGGTTACGCGGCGCTTGGAGATCCCGTAGCCCAGGTCATCCATCATCAGATGCATGGCGGCCACGACGTTGTCGAAGTTCAGCAGCGGCTCACCCATGCCCATCATCACCACGTTGGTGATGGCACGGTCGGCGGTCGCCGGGATGCTGCCGAACGATTTATTGGCAATCCACACCTGGCCGATGACTTCGGCGGCGGTGAGGTTGCTGTTGAATCCTTGCTTGCCCGTGGAGCAGAAACTGCAATCCAGGGCACAGCCTGCCTGGGACGAAACGCACAAAGTGCCGCGTTTGCCCTGGGGAATGTACACGGTCTCGACGCAGCTGCCGGACGCCACGCGCACCACCCACTTACGGGTGCCGTCGGTGGAAATGTCCTCGCTGACCACTTCAGGACCGCGAACTTCGGCAATAACCTTGAGCTTGTCGCGCAAGGCCTTGCTGACGTTCGTCATGGCGTCGAAATCATCGACGCCAAGGTGGTGAATCCATTTCATTACCTGACCGGCACGGAAACGCTTCTCCCCGATTGAGTCGAAGAATTTTTCCATTTCCAGCTGAGTCAGACCCAGCAGGTTGGTTTTTACAGTCGATGTAGTCATGGATTCACCTTCACTCTTAAGCCAATGCTTAGCGAGTGGTTACTTCAGTAGCTGCGAAGAAGTACGAGATTTCGCGAGCAGCAGCGGCTTCGGAGTCCGAACCGTGTACAGCGTTGGCGTCGATCGAATCAGCGAAGTCAGCGCGGATGGTACCGGCAGCAGCTTCTTTAGGGTTGGTAGCGCCCATCAGCTCACGGTTCAGAGCGATAGCGTTTTCGCCTTCCAGAACCTGAACGACAACCGGACCGGAGATCATGAAAGCAACCAGGTCGTTGAAGAAACCACGAGCGCTGTGCTCAGCGTAGAAGCCTTCAGCTTCAGCTTTGGACAGTTGCTTCAGTTTCGAAGCTACAACGCGCAGGCCAGCTTTTTCGAAACGAGTGGTGATCTCGCCGATAACGTTTTTTGCAACAGCGTCAGGCTTGATGATGGAGAAAGTACGTTGAACAGCCATGGTGTAACTCCAGAAACGGTAATTTGCGAAAAATTAAACCCGCGAATTATACGCGGGTTCTTGGGTATTGCCTAACTGCATACGGCGCAGACTCAGTCTGCTTCTTCGATCCAGGCGGCCTGAATGGCTTCAAGCACCTTCTCGCCACCGCGGGTCGGATCATCACTGAACTCCGGCAATGCCAGCACCCATTTGTGCAGATCGACGAAGTTCACGTAACGCGGATCCACATCCGGCTTGGATTCAGCCAGCTGGATCGCGATTTCCAGCACATCAACCCATTTCAGACTCATTTCAGTTCCTTGAATCAGTGCGGCGCTTCAGCCGCATGGTTGACCGAGTATTTCGGAATTTCGACAGTCAGGTCTTCAGTCCCGACGATCGCCTGACAGCCTAGACGCGATTGCGCCTCCAGACCCCAGGCACGATCCAGAAAGTCTTCTTCCAGCTCGTCCGCCTCTTCCAGCGAGTCAAAGCCTTCACGAATGATGCAATGACAGGTGGTGCAGGCGCAGACGCCGCCACAGGCGCTTTCCATCTCGATATGGTGTTCGTGGGCCAGCTCGAGAATGGATATGCCAGGCTCAGCCTCCACAACCATACCTTCCGGGCAGAACTTCTCGTGTGGCAGAAAAATGACCTGCGGCATCGTTATTCCTCAATCTCATTCAGGTTGCGCCCCGCCAACGCAGCTTTCACCGTCGAGTCCAGGCGGCGGGCGGCAAAGGCGTCGGTCACTTGCGACAGACGCTTGGTCTGCTGCTCGATGGCGTAACCATCAGTACCTTTCATCAGTTCGGTCAGTTCCTGCATCTGCAATTCGATGACCATGCGCTCTTCGGCATCGAGCAAGCGCTCGCCATCGACATCGAGGGCGCCCTGCACCGCTTCGATCAGGCGCTGGGCATCGACCTGCTGTTCACGCAAGACACGAGCGACCTTGTCGTCGTTGGCGTGCTGGAACGAATCCTTGAGCATCTTGGCAATTTCGCCATCCGTCAGACCGTAGGACGGCTTGACCTGGATGCTGGCCTCAATGCCCGAGCCCAGCTCGCGAGCAGAAACGCTGAGCAGACCGTCGGCATCGACCTGGAAGGTCACGCGAATCTTCGCCGCACCAGCCACCATCGCCGGAATGCCGCGCAATTCGAAGCGTGCCAGGGAGCGGCAGTCGCTGATCAGCTCGCGCTCGCCCTGCAATACGTGGATCGCCATGGCCGACTGGCCATCTTTATAAGTCGTGAAGTCCTGAGCGCGGGCGACAGGGATGGTGGTGTTGCGCGGAATCACCTTCTCCATCAGGCCGCCCATGGTTTCCAGCCCCAGGGACAACGGAATCACGTCAAGCAACAGCAACTCATCGCCATCGCGCTTGTTGCCAGCCAGGGTATCGGCCTGGATCGCGGCACCGATGGCGACCACTTGATCCGGATCGATTTCGGTCAGCGGTTCGCGGCCGAAGGCTTCAGCGACGGCTTCGCGGACACGAGGCACGCGAGTCGAGCCGCCGACCATGACCACCGCGTGCACCTCGTCCAGCTCGATGCCGGAATCACGCACAGCGCGGCGACAGGCTTTCAGGCTGCGGGCAACCATTGGTTCGATCAGCGTATTGAAGGCTTCACGGGTCAGCTCGGCTTTCCAGTCGCCATAAGCGACTTCAATAGACGAGGCATTGGTCAGCGCTTCTTTGGCCGCACAAGCGGTTTGCAGCAGATTGCGTTGCTCACCCGGATCGAGGTCGGCGGACAAACCGGCGCTCTCGATAATCCAGCCGGCGATTGCATGGTCGAAGTCATCGCCGCCCAGCGCGCTGTCGCCACCGGTGGCCAAAACCTCAAACACACCGCCGGTCAGGCGCAGAATCGAAATATCAAAGGTGCCACCACCCAGGTCATAAATCGCGACCAGGCCTTCAGCGTGCTGATCCAGACCGTAAGCCACAGCGGCAGCGGTCGGCTCATTAAGCAGACGCAGCACATTCAGACCGGCCAGTTTGGCCGCATCCTTGGTGGCTTGACGCTGAGCATCGTCGAAATAGGCCGGAACGGTGATTACCGCGCCCACAAGTTCGCCACCCAAGGTCGCTTCGGCGCGCTGACGCAGCACCTTAAGGATATCGGCGGAGACTTCGACCGGGCTTTTCGGGCCCTGAATCGTGTCGATGAACGGCATGTGCGACTCGCCGCCGACAAAGCGGTACGGCAGTTGATCGCCCAACTGCTTGACGTCGGACAGACCACGACCCATCAAGCGCTTGACCGACAGCACAGTGTTCAAAGGGTCGGTGGCGGCAGCCAGCTTGGCCGACTCGCCGACTTCAACGCGATCAGCGTGATAGCGCACGGCAGACGGCAGAATGACCTGCCCATCTGCGTCAGCCAGAGGTTCGGAAAGACCACTGCGCAACGCAGCGACCAGCGAATTGGTAGTGCCCAAGTCGATCCCCACAGCCAGACGACGCTGGTGCGGTTGAGGACTTTGGCCGGGTTCGGCGATCTGCAGTAGGGCCATCGTTATCAGGACTTATCTGTATATCAGGCGTGCGACCGGAGCGGCACTGGGTTAATCGTCGAGGCGCTCTTCTAACTGGCGCACTTCGTAGGTGAGCTTGTCGAGGAACTGCATGCGCCGCATCAGGCGTTCGGCCTGTTCACGTTGCGCTGCATCATCCCAACAGGCCGCGAAGCTTTCGTTCAGTTCATCCTGCGCAGTCTTCAGGCGACGCTTGAACACTGCAACACCCGCCAGGTCGGCGCTGTCTTGCAGGTCTTCGAGCTCTTCACGCAGCTCCATCTGCTGCAGAAGAAACTCCGGATCATGCACCGTGACCTCCAGCGGCAGCTCGCGACCGCCCATGGCGAGCAAGTAACGCGCGCGCTTTGGGGGACTTTTGAGCGTCTGGTAGGCCTCGTTGAGGCTCGCGGATTGCTCTAGCGCCAGCCGCTGCTCGCGCTCGGAAGCGTCTGCAAAGCGGTCCGGATGAACACCGCGCGCCAACTCACGGTAGCGCGTGGCCAACTGATCGAGATCCAGACGGAAGCTCGGTTTCAGCTCAAATAAAGCGAAATGACAAGGAGTACCCACGAGCAGCCTCAGATATTGAAGCTTTCGCCGCAGCCACATTCACCGCGCACGTTGGGGTTGTTGAACTTGAAGCCTTCGTTCAACCCTTCCTTGACGAAATCGAGTTCGGTGCCGTCCAGGTAGGCCAGGCTTTTCGGGTCGATGATCACTTTCTCGCCGTGACTTTCGAACACCTGATCCTCTGCAACCACCTCGTCGACAAACTCCAGCACGTAGGCAAGGCCGGAACAGCCTGTGGTGCGAACACCCAGACGAATCCCTTCACCTTTGCCGCGCCCGTTGAGGGAGCGTCGCACGTGTTGAGCAGCCGCTTCTGTCATGCTGATAGCCATCGGTGACTCCTTACTCGTCGCCAAAACCTGAAAGTCAGATCAAGCCTTTCTTCTGCTTGTAGTCGCGAACGGCCGCTTTGATAGCGTCTTCAGCAAGTACGGAGCAGTGAATTTTTACTGGCGGCAGAGCCAGTTCTTCAGCCAGCTGAGTGTTTTTGATGGTCTCTGCTTCATCCAGAGTCTTGCCTTTCATCCACTCGGTCGCCAGGGAGCTGGAGGCGATAGCCGAACCGCAGCCATAGGTCTTGAACTTGGCGTCTTCGATGATGCCTTGCTCGTTGACCTTGATCTGCAGACGCATCACGTCGCCGCACGCCGGAGCGCCGACCATGCCGGTGCCGACATCAGGGTCTTCCGCGTCCATCTTGCCGACGTTGCGCGGGTTCTCGTAGTGGTCGATGACCTTTTCGCTGTAAGCCATGATTCTTAATCCTCACTCATCAGAGAGTCGCTCTTGAAGCCCTGCGCCCGAAGGTTCACAGGGCCGGTTTGCGGCGACTTGAAATCAGTGTGCCGCCCACTCGATTTTCGAAATGTCGACACCGTCTTTGTACATGTCCCACAGCGGCGACAGGGTGCGCAGCTTGGTAACGGCCTCGCAGACTTTCTGCGCGGCGTAGTCGATTTCTTCTTCGGTGGTGAAACGGCCGAAGGTGAAGCGAATCGAGCTGTGTGCCAGTTCGTCGTTGCGGCCCAGGGCGCGCAGTACGTACGAAGGCTCAAGGGAAGCCGAGGTGCAGGCCGAACCGGACGAAACCGCCAGGTCCTTGAGCGCCATGATCAGCGACTCGCCTTCAACGTAGTTGAAGCTCAGGTTCAGGTTGTGCGGAACACGAGCGGTCATGCTGCCGTTGATGTACAGCTCTTCCAGGCCTTCGACCTGCTTGAAGAAGCGGTCACTCAGGGCCTTGATGCGGATGTTCTCGGCAACCATGTCTTCCTTGGCTACACGAAAGGCTTCGCCCATGCCGACGATCTGGTGGGTCGCCAGGGTGCCGGAACGCATGCCACGTTCGTGACCGCCGCCGTGCATGGTCGCTTCGATGCGAACACGCGGCTTGCGGCTGACGTACAGCGCGCCGATGCCTTTAGGGCCGTAGGTTTTGTGAGCCGAGAACGACATCAGGTCGACTTTCAGCTTCGACAGGTCGATTTCGACCTTGCCGGTGGACTGAGCAGCATCGACGTGGAACAGGATGCCCTTGGAACGGGTCAGTTCGCCGATGGCTGCGATGTCGTTGATGGTGCCGATTTCGTTGTTCACGTGCATGACCGAAACCAGGATGGTGTCGTCGCGCAGCGCCGCCTCGATCATCTCTGGGGTGACCAGACCATCAGTGCGAGGCTCGATGTAGGTGACTTCGAAGCCTTCACGCTCCAGTTGGCGCATGGTGTCGAGGACAGCCTTGTGCTCAATCTTGGTGGTGATCAGGTGCTTGCCTTTAGTGGCATAGAAATGCGCCGCACCCTTGATTGCCAGGTTGTCGGACTCGGTGGCACCGGAGGTCCAGACGATTTCACGCGGATCGGCGTTGACCAGGTCAGCGACCTGACGACGAGCGTTTTCGACGGACTCTTCAGCTTTCCAGCCGAACACGTGGGAACGGGACGCCGGGTTACCGAAGTTTCCGTCAACCAGCAGGCATTCACTCATTTTTTGCGCTACACGCGGATCAACCGGGGTGGTCGCAGAGTAATCAAGGTAAATCGGCAATTTCATGGACTATCTCCTAAATCAGGCTGGCTGGCGTGCCGCTAGCTCTTTGGCTGTCATTCGACGGCGGACGCTTCAATCTTGTCCAGGCGTGGCGCCTTGCTGTTGCAACGGCGTTGATCCTGACGCTGGGCTACTTCTTGTACCTCACGGCGAGTGACAAGGTCAGCCAAGCTGATACCGCTGAGAAATTCGTGAATCTGCAGGCTCAGATCGCACCACAAGTGGTGGGTCAGACAGGTGTCGCCTTGATGGCAATCACCCTGGCCCTGGCATTTGGTTGCATCGACCGATTCGTTTACCGCATCGATCACCTGGGCGACCTGAATGCCCTGCATGTCGCGCGACAGCTGATAGCCGCCGCCTGGACCACGGACGCTGGACACCAGATTGCTGCGGCGCAATTTGGCGAAGAGCTGTTCGAGGTAGGACAAGGAGATGCCTTGGCGCTCGGAGATATCGGCCAGGGACACCGGCCCGTGCTGCGCGTGCAACGCCAGGTCAAGCATGGCGGTTACGGCGTATCGGCCTTTTGTAGTCAGTCGCATGGACAATTACCACGGAGTTCGGAATGGGGCGAGTATGCAATTCCCGAGTATTTAAGTCAACTATAAGACCTAGTGCTTTACTCGGGATTACCCGCAAAAGAGCGGGCGCATCATAGCAAAGGCTGGCGGCGTACAGCCAGCAATTGCGCGTTATCGCTCTTCGCGAGCAGGCTCACTCCCACAAGGAACCCATACACACCACAAGCCCAATGTGGGAGCCTGCTCGCGATGAAGTTGACTCGGTTTAGCTGGCCTGGCTCTGATCCTTGTCCTTCACACAGGCAAAGTCTTCTTCGCGCAGCTCAGGCAGATCTTTCGCACAGTAATTGCTACCCAGATCCTTCAGCGCCCCGCACATCCCCTCAAGTCGACCATCTACAGCCTGCAAATGATCGAGCAACTGGTTAATGGCTCGAGCCACTGGGTCCGGCATGTCTTCACCGACACCGTAGGCATCGAAACCGATCTTCTCGGCCATTGCCTTGCGCTTGGCGTCCTGCTCTTCATCGGACTTGACGATGATCCGCCCCGGAATCCCCACCACCGTCGCCCCGGGCGGAACCGCCTTGGTGACCACGGCGTTGGAGCCGACCTTGGCACCAGCGCCGACCGTGAACGGGCCAAGCACCTTGGCCCCCGCCCCGACCACAACGCCATCCTCAAGCGTCGGGTGGCGCTTGCCCTTGTTCCAACTGGTGCCACCCAGAGTCACACCCTGATAAAGGGTGACGTCATTACCGATCTCAGCGGTTTCACCGATGACGATGCCCATGCCATGGTCGATAAAGAAGCGACGACCGACCTTGGCGCCCGGATGGATCTCGATCCCGGTCAACCAGCGACCGAAGTTCGACACCAGCCGCGCCAGCCACTTCCAGCCCATGCCCCACAGGACCGACGACAAGCGGTGGATCCAGATGGCGTGCATGCCCGGGTAGCACGTCAGAACTTCAAAGGCGTTGCGCGCTGCCGGATCACGATGGAAAACACTCTGGATATCTTCACGCAAACGCTCGAACATTTTTAATCCTTCCGCTTAAGAAGCTCACCACGGGCCGCTTTCTGGGTTTCCGTGAGGATGCCACGCAATATATTCATTTCCGCCCGGCTGACCGAGCTACGTCCGTACAACCGGCGCAGGCGCGCCATCAAGTGCCGTGGCTTTTCCGGATCGAGGAATTCAATGGCCACCAGGGTTTGCTCCAGGTGCTCATAGAATCGCTCCAGCTCATCCATGGTCGCCAGCTCAGCGCTTTTGACGGAGGCCACTTCTTCCTTCTCGACCTTGCTCGGCTGGCCTTGGGCCGCCAGCCAGGACATGCGCACTTCATAACTCAATACCTGCACCGCTGCCCCAAGGTTCAGCGAGCTGAACTCAGGGTCTGAGGGGATGTGCACGTGATAATGACATCGCTGCAGCTCTTCATTGGTCAGGCCGGAATCTTCACGACCAAAGATCAAGGCAATCTCGGCACCCTGCGCCGCCTCCTCGACCACTTTCACGCCGCATTCGCGGGGATCGAGCAATGGCCAGGGAATGCGACGGTCACGGGCACTGGTGCCGAGCACCAGATTGCAGCCAACCAAGGCATCTTCCAAGGTGGCGACGACTTGCGCGTTTTCAAGGATGTCACCGGCACCGGAAGCACGAGCATCGGCTTCGTGATGCGGGAATAACCGCGGTTCGACCAGCACCAGCCGCGACAGGCCCATGTTCTTCATGGCACGCGCAGCACCGCCGATATTCCCGGGGTGGCTGGTATTGACCAGGACGACACGAATGTTTTGCAGCAAGGGAGGCGCTCTCGAACACTTTAATGGGGAGCAGAATCTTACAGCTCAACCTACCGTTAAGCTATGAAAGCGAACACCGACCTTCTCCTGTAGAAACTTTCTGATAGAATGCCCGGCTTTCTTTAACAACCTTAGGTGACACATCCATGCAGCCCATGCTGAATATCGCGCTGCGCGCCGCCCGCAGCGCCAGTGAATTGATCTTCCGCTCCATCGAGCGCCTGGATACCATCAAGGTCGACGAAAAAGACGCCAAGGATTACGTATCCGAGGTGGATCGCGCCGCTGAGCAAAAAATCATCGACGCGCTGCGCAAGGCCTACCCTACCCACGGCATTCTCGGTGAAGAAACCGGCATGCACCCGGGCAGCGGCGAAGGCGAAGAATACCTGTGGATCATCGATCCGCTGGACGGCACCACCAACTTCCTGCGCGGCATTCCTCACTTCGCTGTCAGCATCGCCTGCAAATACCGCGGTCGTCTGGAACACGCTGTTGTTCTGGACCCGGTTCGCCAGGAAGAATTCACCGCCAGCCGTGGTCGCGGCGCTCAACTGAACGGTCGTCGTCTGCGCGTCAGCGGCCGCACCAGCCTGGACGGCGCCCTGCTGGGTACCGGCTTCCCGTTCCGCGATGACCAGATGGACAACCTCGACAACTACCTGGGCATGTTCCGCGCCCTGGTTGGCCAGACTGCCGGCATCCGCCGCGCTGGCTCGGCGAGCCTGGACCTGGCTTACGTAGCGGCCGGCCGTTTCGACGCCTTCTGGGAGTCGGGCCTGTCCGAATGGGACATGGCTGCAGGCGCCCTGCTGATCCAGGAAGCCGGCGGTTTGGTGAGCGACTTCACCGGCGGTCACGACTTCCTTGAGAAAGGCCACGTCGTTGCCGGTAACACCAAATGCTTCAAAGCAGTACTGACGGCCATTCAGCCGCACCTGCCGGCCTCGCTGAAGCGCTAAGCGAGCAGCCACAAAAAAGCACCCTTCGGGGTGCTTTTTTTATGCCTGAAAATCCAATTCCCGAAAACACTACAGATCCAATGTGGGAGCGGGCTTGCTCGCGAAAGCGGTGCATCAGCCACAGTCAATATTGAATGTGAAGCCGCCTTCGCGAGCAAGCCCGCTCCCACAGTGGATTGGTGGTGATGCATAAATCGTGGACACAAAAAAAGCACCCCGCAGGGTGCTTCTTTTTGACTCTCAAACCTGAATATTTAGCGGTTCTCTTCGTTCTGCCCCAGGATCAGCTTGCCTTCCTTGTCGACCGGAATCTGATTACCCGGATCGCGATCCATCCGCACCTTGCCTTCCTTGCCATCCAGCGAATAACGCACGTCGTAACCTACGACCTTGTCACTGATGTCATTCACCGTATTGCAGCGAGTTTGGGTCGTGGTGTAGGTGTCGCGCTCCTGCATGCCTTCTTGCACCTTGTTACCCGCATAACCACCGCCGACCGCACCGGCCACCGTGGCGATCTTCTTGCCAGTACCGCCGCCGATCTGATTACCCAACAGACCACCCGCCAGCGCACCAACCACCGTACCGGCGATCTGGTGCTGATCTTTCACCGGCGCTTGCCGGGTTACTGCAACGTCCTTGCATACTTCACGTGGCGTCTTGATTTGTGTCTTGACCGGTTCAACGGCTAGAACTTGCGCATACTCAGGGCTGCTTTTTTTAACAAGGCTGTAGGTGGCAACAGCACCCCCGGCCGTCACACCAACAGCACCCAATACTGCACCAACCAGCATCGACTTGTTCACATGAACCTCCTGACCATCACATGCGGGACATGCCCGCGCTTCTCCTAGCCTTGGAGCATAAAAAAAGGCGCGAGTTCAACACTCGCGCCTTTTCGGCCAACAGCTGGAAAACGATAGCCGTTATGGGCGGTCGTCAACTTCCTTATCGGTAGCCACCGCAGGAATCAGATCCTCGGTGCTCAGGTTCAGCCAGATCAGCACGACGTTGGCGATGTAGATCGACGAGTAGGTACCCGCCAATACACCGACAAACAGCGCAATGGAGAAGCCGAACAGGTTGTCGCCACCAAAGAACAGCAGGGCCGCGATCGCCAGCAAGGTGGAGATCGAAGTCGCCATGGTCCGCAGCAGGGTCTGGGTAGTCGAGATGTTGATGTTCTCGATCAAGGTCGCCTTGCGCAGCACACGGAAGTTCTCACGAACCCGGTCGAATACCACGATGGTGTCGTTGAGCGAGTAACCGATAATCGCCAGCACCGCCGCCAACACCGTCAAGTCGAAGGTGATCTGGAAGAACGACAGGATACCGACAGTCACGATCACGTCGTGAATCAACGAAACGATGGCACCGACCGCAAACTTCCACTGAAAGCGGAAAGCCAGGTAGATCAGGATGCCGCCCAATGCCATCAGCATGCCGAGGCCGCCCTGGTCGCGCAGCTCTTCGCCGACCTGAGGGCCGACGAATTCGACACGCTTGACCGTCGCCGGGTTGTCGCCGCCGACTTTCAGCAGCGCTTCTGCCACTTGATGACCCAGCTGCGGGTCTTCACCCGGCATACGCACCAGCAAATCGGTAGTTGCACCGAAGCTCTGCACGATGGCTTCGTGATAACCCGATGTCACCAGTTGCTCACGCACTTTGGTGACGTCGGCCGGACGCTCGTAGGTCAGCTCAATGAGCGTACCGCCGGTGAAGTCCAGGCCCCAGTTCATGCCCTTATGGAAGACGCTGAAAATGGCCAGCACCGTAAGGAACAATGTGACGCCGAACGCAAAGTTGCGAACGCCCATGAAGTTGATTGTACGTAACATGGCAGCCCCTTAAATCCACAACTTCTTGAAGTCACGACCGCCGAAGATCAGGTTGACCATCGCGCGGGTCACCATGATGGCCGTGAACATCGAGGTAAAGATCCCGAGGGACATGGTCACTGCGAAGCCTTTGACCGGGCCGGTGCCCATCGCAAAGAGAATCCCGCCGACCAACAAGGTTGTCAGGTTGGCGTCGAGAATCGCGGTGAATGCCCGGCCGAAGCCTTCGTTGATTGCCCGTTGTACGGTCATGCCCGCTGCGATCTCTTCACGTATCCGCGAGAAGATCAGAACGTTGGCGTCGACCGCCATACCCATGGTCAACACGATACCGGCGATACCCGGCAGGGTCAGCGTTGCACCCAGCAGCGACATCAAGGCCAGCAGCAGCACCATGTTCACTGCCAGAGCGACGGTGGCGATGATGCCGAAGAAGCGGTAGATGGCCATGATAAACAGCGAGACAAACAGCATGCCCCACAGCGATGCATCGATACCTTTGACGATGTTGTCGGCACCCAGGCTCGGGCCAATGGTGCGCTCTTCAGCGAAGTACATCGGGGCAGCCAGACCACCGGCACGCAGCAGCAGCGCCAGCTCGGACGACTCGCCCTGACCGTTCAGGCCAGTGATGCGGAACTGAGCACCCAGCGGCGACTGAATGGTCGCCAGGCTGATGATCTTCTTCTCTTCCTTGAACGTCTGGACCGGCACGTCTTTCTCGACGCCGTTAACCACTTGCTTGACGTAAGTGGTAACCGGACGTTGCTCGATAAAGATCACTGCCATGCTGCGACCGACGTTGCTGCGAGTCGCACGACTCATCAGCTCGCCGCCGTGGCCATCCAGACGGATGTTCACTTCTGGCGTGCCATGCTCGCCGAAGCCAGCCTTGGCGTCAGTCACCTGGTCGCCAGTGATGATCAAGCCACGCTCGATCTGTGCTGGCGGACGCTTGCCTTCACGGAACTCGAAAGTTTCGGAAGTGGCTTTCGAAGCACCTGGCTCAGCGGCCAGACGGAACTCAAGGTTGGCCGTCTTGCCGAGGATACGCTTGGCTTCGGCGGTGTCCTGCACGCCCGGCAGCTCAACCACGATGCGGTTGGCGCCCTGACGCTGAACGATTGGCTCGGCAACACCCAGCTCATTGACGCGGTTACGTACCGTGGTCAAGTTCTGCTTGATGGAGTATTCACGGATTTCCGCCAGCTTGGCCGGGGTCATCGCCAGACGCAGTACCGGTTGGCCATTGAGGTCGGCCGGAACAATGTCGAAATCGTTGAAGCTCTTGCGGATCAGCGCACGGGCTTGTTCGCGGGCTGCTTCATCAGTGAAGCCCAGCTGAATGGCACCGTTGAGTTGCGGCAGGCTGCGATAGCGCAGTTTCTCTTTACGCAACAGGCTCTTCACATCGCCTTCGTACACTTTCAGGCGAGCGTCGAGGGCTTTGTCCATGTCCACTTCCAGCAGGAAGTGCACACCACCGGACAAGTCCAGACCCAGCTTCATCGGGTGCGCGGCCAGGCTGCGCAGCCATTGCGGGGTGGTTTGTGCCAGGTTCAGTGCAACGACGTAGTCATCACCCAATGCCTTGCGCACGACGTCCTTGGCAGGTAGCTGATCTTCAGCCTTGGTCAGACGAATCAGACCGCCCTTGCCGTTTGCTGCCAGGGTGGCAGCCTTGACGTTGATCCCGGATTCCTTGAGCGCTGTGCTCACACGATCCAGATCAGCCTGATTGACCAACAGCGCAGTGCTTGCACCGCTGACCTGAATGGCCGGGTCATCAGGATATAGATTGGGAGCGGAATAAATCAGACCGACCGCCAGCACCGCCAGGATCAGAATGTATTTCCACAGAGGGTATTTGTTCAGCATCACGCCGCCCGCTTATGACGCGGGGCGCCTTGCGCGCCCCGTCGATTGAGTAGAAGTTGAAACTTAGATCGCTTTTAGCGTGCCTTTTGGCAGCGTGGCGGCGATGGCGCCTTTCTGGAACTTCATTTCGATGGTGTCGGAAACTTCCAGAACAACGAAGTCGTCGGCCACTTTAGTGATCTTGCCGGCGATACCACCGGTGGTCACAACTTCGTCGCCTTTCTGCAGGCTGCTCAGCAGGTTCTTCTGCTCTTTGGCGCGCTTGGCCTGTGGACGCCAGATCATCAGGTAGAAGATGACCAGGAAACCGACCAGGAAAATCCACTCAAAACCGCCACCCATAGGGCCGGCAGCTGCCGGTGCAGCAGCGTCAGCCATGGCATTAGAGATAAAAAAGCTCATTTAGCACTCCAGTTGCAAATGTTGAATCTTGGGGTCAGAAAACTCAGTCCAAAGGCGGAACAGGTAACCCGCGTTTGGCGTAGAAGGCATCGACAAAGGCGGCCAATGTACCCTGTTGAATAGCCTCGCGCAAACCAGCCATAAGCACCTGGTAATGGCGCAAATTGTGGATGGTATTCAACATGCTACCCAGCATTTCGCCGCACTTGTCCAGATGGTGCAGATAAGCACGGGAGAAGTTCTGGCAGGTGTAGCAATCGCAGGTCGGATCCAGCGGCGAATCATCATGGCGATGGAACGCGTTACGGATCTTCAGCACGCCTGTATCAATGAACAGATGCCCATTGCGGGCATTACGGGTTGGCATCACGCAATCGAACATGTCCACACCGCGGCGCACACCCTCAACCAGATCTTCCGGTTTGCCAACGCCCATAAGGTAACGAGGTTTGTCAGCCGGCATCTGACCCGGCAGGTAATCCAGCACCTTGATCATCTCGTGTTTCGGCTCGCCCACCGACAGACCGCCAATGGCCAGGCCATCGAAGCCGATATTGTCGAGGCCTTCCAGGGAGCGCATGCGCAAATCCTGGTGCATCCCGCCCTGAACGATGCCGAACAGTGCCGCCGTGTTGTCGCCATGGGCTTCTTTCGAACGCTTGGCCCAACGCAACGACAGCTCCATCGACACCCGCGCGACGTCTTCGTCGGCCGGGTACGGGGTGCATTCGTCAAAGATCATCACGATGTCCGAGCCCAGGTCACGCTGGACCTGCATCGACTCTTCCGGGCCCATGAACACTTTGGCGCCGTCGACAGGAGAAGCGAAGGTTACGCCCTCCTCCTTGATCTTGCGCATGGCGCCCAGGCTGAACACCTGGAAACCGCCGGAGTCAGTCAGAATCGGGCCTTTCCACTGCATGAAATCGTGCAGGTCGCCGTGCTTCTTGATCACTTCGGTGCCAGGACGCAGCCACAAGTGGAAGGTGTTGCCCAGAATGATTTCCGCGCCTATGGCGGTGATATCCCGCGGCAACATGCCCTTGACCGTGCCGTAGGTGCCCACCGGCATGAAGGCCGGGGTTTCTACGGTACCGCGTGGAAAGGTCAAACGACCGCGACGAGCCTTGCCGTCGGTAGCAAGTAACTCAAACGACATACGACTTTGGCGACTCATTCTGTTTCCTCAGGGCCACGTGGTGCTGGGTTACGGGTGATAAACATCGCATCACCGTAGCTGAAAAAGCGGTATTCATGCTCCACGGCGGCTTTATAAGCGGCCATGGCTTCGGGATAACCGGCAAACGCCGAAACCAGCATCAACAGCGTGGATTCGGGCAAATGGAAATTGGTGACCAGGGCATCGACCACATGAAACGGCCGGCCCGGGTAGATAAAGATGTCGGTGTCGCCACTGAACGGCTTGAGCACGCCATCGCGCGCGGCACTTTCCAGAGAACGCACGCTGGTGGTCCCCACGGCCACCACGCGACCACCGCGAGCGCGACAGGCTTCGACGGCATCGACCACGTCCTGGCCGACTTCCAGCCATTCGCTGTGCATGTGGTGATCTTCGATCTTCTCGACGCGCACCGGCTGGAACGTGCCGGCGCCGACGTGCAAGGTCACGAACGCCGTCTCGACGCCCTTGGCGGCAATCGCCTCCATCAGCGGCTGATCGAAATGCAGCCCCGCCGTCGGCGCCGCCACCGCGCCCAAACGCTCGGCGTAGACCGTCTGATAACGCTCGCGGTCCGAGCCTTCATCCGGGCGGTCTATATAAGGAGGCAACGGCATGTGCCCGACGCGGTCGAGCAGCGGCAAC
This sequence comes from Pseudomonas sp. BF-B-26, assembly GCF_019956495.1. Classification (NCBI taxonomy): domain Bacteria; kingdom Pseudomonadati; phylum Pseudomonadota; class Gammaproteobacteria; order Pseudomonadales; family Pseudomonadaceae; genus Pseudomonas; species Pseudomonas sp. BF-B-26. The sequence continues at coordinate 104,511 of NZ_JAHBDP010000044.1, forward strand.
ACCTCTTCGGCGAACCCCAACTCAAACAACGCGTCATGGCGCGCCAGCATCTCGGCTTCGCCACCGCCGTCGATCAGGATCTTCGACCCCGGCTTCGGCGACTTGCTGGAGCGCACATGGGCCAGCACGCGATGACTGTCCAGCACCCGCTCCACCAGGATTTCCAGCTTGCCGCCGGAAGCCTTCTGGCCAAACAGCCGCGCCGGAATCACCCGGGTATTGTTGAACACCATCAAATCGCCCGGGCGCAAATGCTCAAGCAAATCAGTGAATTGACGGTGTGCCAGGGCGCCGCTGACCCCATCAAGGGTCAACAGGCGACTGTTGCGACGCTCGGCCAAAGGATGGCGGGCAATCAGCGAATCAGGGAGCTCGAAGGTAAAGTCAGCAACGCGCATGATGGGGTTCGTCTAGCAGGGCCGGGAAGTCTAGCGGAAATATCAAAAATTCTCCATGTACCTGATTGACCGACGGTTATCTCATCTCTATACTTCGCCGCCATTGAGCCCTGATGGCGGAATTGGTAGACGCGGCGGATTCAAAATCCGTTTTCGCAAGAAGTGGGAGTTCGAGTCTCCCTCGGGGCACCATTTGCAGTACATAGACGACTACCAGCGTCTACGCAACACCCCTAGAGCCCGCTAACTGCGGGCTTTTTGGTCTCTGGGGTTCCATCTCCGTCCCTTGCAAGCCAGCCTCTTTTTGGTACATTTTCTGTACAGATTCCAGTTCGAGAACCGGAGGTGTACAGCCATGCCCCTCACTGCCTTGCAAGTCAAAGCGTCCAAGCCTGTCGACAAGCAATACACGCTGAGTGATAGTTCGGGTCTTGCCCTTCTAGTCCAGCCGAACGGCCACAAGTACTGGCATTTCCGCTATTCGTATCATGGTCGCCCGGCGCGCATGTCATTGGGCGTCTACCCGAGCATCTCCTTGCAGGAAGCTCGCGAACGGGCTGCCGAATGCCGCAAGCTGCTCAAGGAAGGAACCAATCCTGGAGCCAAACGCCGGGATGACAAGCAGCAGCAACGGGAGGCTGGGCTCAACACCTTCAGGCGAGCTACGGAGTACTGGTATCAGTTCAAGGCCGATTCCGGCCGCAGCCATGCGACGCTAAAGAAGATTCGCGACTACCTCGACAAGGATCTGCTACCGGCGCTCGGCGAGATGCAGCTGGAGCACATTACTCGCGCCGACTGCGCGAAGTTGCAGGCCAGCATCGAAAAGCGCGGGGCGTTCAATGTGGCAGACAAGGCTCGGACCTGGCTCAAGCAGATTTTCAGTCAGGCGATTGCGCGGGGGTTGTGCGAACACAATCCGGCTTCAGAACTTCATGCCATCGCGTTGGCGCCGCCTTCCCCTGAGCACTATCCGCATTTGCGTGAAAGCGAGCTGCCGGAATTTCTTCAGGCGCTGAGCAAAACCACCAGCCGGCTGCCGTCGAGGATTGCTTCGTGGATGGCAATACTGACGGCGAGCCGACCCGGCATGGTTCGGTATGCGACGTGGGATGAAATCGATTTTGAAGAAGGGACGTGGACCATACCGGCTGAACGCATGAAGATGCGCCGGGACTATGTCAGTCCCCTGCCCCATCAACTGATCGCGATGCTGATCAAGCTCCACCAATGCACTGGACGCAGCCGCTACCTGTTTCCGGGTAGTGGCGAGAAACGGCCCGTCATCAGCGAGAACACGATCAATCTGGTGTTTGCCAAGATTGGCTATAAAGGGCGGATGGTGAGCCATGGCGTTCGCCACACCGCGAGCACGCTGCTGCGCGAACATGGGTGGCTGAAGGATCATGTTGAAAGTCAACTGGCTCATGTCGAGGGTGGCATTGCTGGGGAGTACAACCAGGCGCTATACCTGACGCAACGGCGGATCATGATGCAGTGGTATGCCGATTATCTCGATGCGCTCAGGGTTGGGATTACGGCGAGCCTGCGGGATCAGTTTGATACGCGAGTTAATCAGTTTCTGTCGCGTAAGTCTTCGGAGCTTCTCGGGGTCAACGCGGTCGGTGGCGGCATCAGCGCCTTGGAAGATGAGCGTGGCGCATTCCAGCGCTAACACGTCAGTGAAAAATCTCCACAGCTTTGCCTTCCACGCGGGCCCTTCCAAGCAGGGCTGCAAAGCCGCCCTGCTTGGAAGGGCCTCACTTGAAAAATCTAAAATCAGCGTAACCGTCTTCTAGAAACCACGGTTTTCCATAGACGGCTTATGCCATTCGCAGCCGCAGAATTCTCGAAAAATCGAGCATTGACCCTGTCTATCGGATCGCGTAGAAAAGATCGTGCAAACGCTGTCGTTGACAGCAACCCAGGTAGCCAGAACCTCTAAGGCTACGCCACACCGTGGTGGTTCTCCCAAAGTGCGATTAGCGTCCGGCGGCTCGCACGGTCACAGCGATGTGATGGATGCCTACTTTTACCAGTGTGCCCACTGCGGCAACTCACCCCCTTTCATAGCTGCCCTGCAGCAACCTATTCGCTTGGCCATTTCCTTGCGCCAACCTGCGCCCGTCTCTTTCTCCCGGAAAGAGACGGGCGCTCTTACCGCTGCTGCAGCCCAACTCGTACAAGGCTTTACGGCATTTCCCCTAGTGACAATCGGCGTGACAAACACCGACGTCACCAGCAACAGCGATGCAGATGATGGTGCCGCACCCCACGGAATGGACTGCACCTGACTGACAGTCAGGTATGCCCCGATCATCGCTTCACTGCCTTCACCCGACTCAGGATCTCGCGGCGTTGGTCTCGTCAGCCGGTGCAGCCTCCACCCGCCCACTTCTGCGGAAGTGTTCAGGAGGCCAGATCATGAGATGCCCAAGCTCCCGGTCGTAAGGAGCCGCCAGTCCCGCGTCAGTGGACATCCCTCACAGGTCGCAGGGGCCTTGATCCCTGATAACACTCAACATTCTTGGCGGGATGACGTGGGGAAGGTTTAGAAGTTTTGGCTTCGAGCGGAGTTCGATCATGGCACTGATAGGTAAACGTGACGAGCACAATTTTGGCTATGGTCGACAACTGAGTTATGCCGGACCCCAGGCGCTGAAAGATCTATTTTGCGGCGGGCATTACGGCACGGTCAAAGCGCACAGTGATCGGTGGCAGGCGTTTGTGCACTGGTGTCGCTCGGAGGATGGGCCGGGGGTTAACGATGCGCGGCAAATTGATCGGAAGACCTTGCTGGACTATGCCGAACATCTGCGCCAGCAAGTTGAACAAGGTGAGCTCGCCATCGCCACTGCGCAAAACCGATTGTCCAGCGTCAACCGGACCCTGGCAGCGCTTCGCGGTGATCAATATGTGAAAGTGCCGAGTCCGAGCAAGGCGCTGGGAATGCGGCGCACCGGTGTTCGTCGTTCGGTGCCGCAAGGCCAAGACTGCGAACATGTGAACAGGGTCGTAGAGGTGCTTTGCGCACACCAGCAGCCGCGTGCCGCGGCCATCGCTCAGTTAGCGCGAGCCACCGGCATGCGCTTACGTGAGGCCATTCTGGCCGACCTACCGCGACTCAAGCGTGAAGCCGAACATTACGACAAGATCAACATCCAGGACGGCACCAAAGGTGGCCGCGGCGGCGCAACCGCGCCTCGTTGGATCACGGTGGATGACCATATTCGCGAAGCGCTCAGGTACGCCGAACAGATCTCACCCGACGGTAGCCGCAACCTGCTGGCACCGAACGAGAGCTACCTCGATTTCCAACGGGAAATCGTCCGCCCCGCCCGACACATCCTCCATCAGCACAACCTCAAAGGTTTCCACGAACTGCGCGCGGCTTATGCGTGCGAACGCTATGAGCAGATCACCCATCACCTAGCGCCCATCAACGGTGGCAGGTGCAGGCGCCTCGATCCACGCCTTGATCGAGAGGCACGCTTACAAATCAGCTATGAGCTGGGACACGGTCGAATCGACGTGGTATCGGCGTACATCGGTGGTCGGGTATGAATAAACCATTCGATATGGAGATCTTCTTGGCTGGGGTGCTGACTGGAGCCCATGCCACACGCGAACGTCACATCCGCCAGGCCAAGACTATTCAAGCAGCGATTTCTGAACGCTGGAACCGAGATAATCCATGGACATGGCAAAGAAAACATCTCGTTTGGTTTTTGAACAGCCACATGAACTCAAACTCGAAATCGACGCGCTACTACTACCTGCTGACCACAAACCTGATCACTCTGCGCCTAGGAAAATCCTGGAATTTTCAACGTTAGCCGAATGCCAGCAACTGCGCGCTCAGTATCCCTAACTGGCAGATTGAGCCAGCCAACGATTTGATTGGGATTAGGGCGGGCCTCTTGAGCCCCTGAACCTAACCTCTGTTGTTTGATAACCTCTATGTTTTACTGATGGACTGAGGGTTGTAGCTCGAGGCTACAGGCTTCACCTGAGACGTAGAGGCTGAAGGCGGTGATAGACACTAGTCTGGTGGCGAAGCTAAGGGCTGAGAATGCAAGATTGGTTGCCTTGCTGGATGCTCATGGCATCGAATGGCGCCCGCCTGCTGAGCCAGTCAAGATAACGATTGTCCAAGCAGAACAATCACAGCAACTCGATACTGATGGAAAGCTTGCCCTATTCCGAAGCTTGTTTCGTGGTAGGACGGACGTTTATCCCATCCGCTGGGAAAGCAAGGCAGGCAAATCAGGATACGCACCCGCTTGCGCAAACGAATGGAGGCCTGGCGTTTGTGAGAAGCCCCGAATTAAATGTGGCGACTGCGGTAACCGCCAGCTGCTTCCGCTGACCGATGAGGTGGTCTATCGCCATCTGGCGGGCGAAGTGGTCGTTGGTATCTACCCCCTACTCTCTGATGACACTTGTTATTTTTTGGCGGTCGACTTCGATGAGGCCGAATGGCGTGATGATTCCAAAGCTTTTGTGCAGTCATGCCATGAGCTGAACGTCCCGGTGGCGCTGGAAATATCGCGCTCAGGCCAAGGGGCTCATGGCTGGATTTTCTTTGAGCGTAATGTTCCTGCCTGCGATGCGCGCCGCCTCGGTGCCACAATCATCAGTCATGCCTGTGAGCGCACCCGGCAGTTGGCGCTCAGCTCCTATGATCGACTGTTTCCAAACCAGGACTATATGCCCAAAGGCGGCTTTGGAAATCTCATCGCGCTCCCTTTACAAAAGCGGGCCAGGGCCCAAAACAATAGCGTTTTTGTAGACGACTCGCTTGAGCCTCATCCTGATCAATGGGCCTTCCTGGCATCGATTCAGCGCATGAGTCCAGAAGATATCCAGCCCGTTATTATCCAGGCGATGGGTAATCGGGACCCTTTAGGGGTCGCCTATGTCGATGACGAAGGTGATGCAGAACCTTGGAAAGATCGTGAGTCGAGATCACGTAAATTGACATGCCCGTTGCCTGCTGCTGTGAACATCACGCTGGCTAATTTAATTTACTTTGAAAAGTCGGAATTGCCACAGCCATTGGCAAACCAGCTTGTCCGGCTCGCTGCCTTTCAAAATCCTGAGTTCTACAAAGCTCAGGCCATGCGCATGTCAGTGTGGAACAAGCCAAGGATTATCGGCTGTGCCCAGAACTTCCCCAAACATATTGCGTTACCACGTGGCTGTTTGGATGCTGCGCTGGAGCTTTTAGAGGAAAACGGGGTTACCCCTATTCTTAAAGACGAACGCTTCGCGGGCGACCCCATCGACGTGAGCTTTCTCGGGACCCTGCGTTCTGACCAAGAGGCTGCTGTCAGCGCAATGCTAAGTCATGACACCGGTATCCTCTGCGCACCGACAGCTTTCGGTAAAACGGTGAGTGCTGCTGCGTTGATTGCCGCACGTGGCATTAACACGTTGGTGCTTGTGCATCGGACGGAACTGTTAAGGCAGTGGCAAGAGCGCTTGCAGGCGTTCTTGGGAGTCGGGAATGGTGTCGTTGGTACTCTTGGGGGCGGAAAAGCGAAGCTTACCGGCATCATCGACATTGCCGTAATGCAGTCGTTATCGCGAAAAGGCGAGATCAGCGATCAGGTAAAAAATTACGGCCAGATCATCGTTGATGAGTGTCATCACCTATCAGCAGTGTCATTCGAGGCACTACTGAGGAGCGCGACCGCGCGGTACGTACTGGGACTCACAGCAACCCCAGTGCGCCGAGATGGGCAGCAGCCCATTATTTTCATGCAGTGCGGACCGATCCGACATTCTGCTGCTCGACCAGCGAGTGCGCCCCATGACCTATCTGTCGTGCCTCGATTACTGCCCAAACCAATAGTGGTCCCCGACGGTTTTGGGATTCAGGACGTTTTTCGGCGTCTAGCCGACGACTCTGAGCGGACAGCCAAAATCGTCTCGGAGATTGAGCTGGCGTACAACGAGGGTAGAAAAATTCTAGTGCTAACGGAGCGGACGGAACATGTGGATGCCCTTGAATTAGAATTGAAGCCGCGCGTGCATAACCTTTTCACGCTTCATGGGCGAGTGCCTAAGAAACAGCGAATTTCCCGTATGCATGAGCTTGAGTCCCTTCCCCCTGATGCTCCACGGGTGCTGTTGGCAACAGGAAAACTAGTAGGTGAAGGCTTCGATCACCCGCCGTTGGACACTCTGGTACTGGCGATGCCCATCTCATGGAAGGGAATCCTTCAGCAATATGCGGGGCGGTTGCATCGATCGCATGCCGATAAGGCCGACGTGCGAGTGATCGACTTCGTTGACGAGGGTAATGTTGCGCTGCTGAGGATGTGGGATAAGCGCCAGGCGGGTTACAAAGCGATGGGCTACCGTATGGCTGATTCCATGGCCACCATGGACCTACTCTAACGTGGTTGACAGTTGACATATCAACGACCCCACTTTCGTAGACGAATGACCGGCCGCTGTGGGCCCAGGCTGTGTAAAAACGCAGACACTGTTTTGAAGCCTGCGTCGCTACGTAAAATTTGCCAATGATTGGTGTATCAGCGGACCTGAAATTTGCGTAGGAACGCGATTTTCGTTCTGGTTCTGACTGTCAAACCTGCTCTAAACCGTTTTTACACAGCCTCAGTCGAAAGCGGTCGGTATCCACGGTTTGGAGCTGATCCGCGCGGATACCCTAGGTGGTGACCATTTGCGGTGACCACCACCAGTGACCACTTTTTGCTGGTCACATAGACAACAACTCTCGTGCGCGAAAGGAGCCTAAGAGTAGGGCGCTGAGTTTCTACTCAGGGTAAAAATGTCCCATGAACGTAAGTGCTTCAATCGCCCAGGCGTAAGGGGCAAACCTCGGATCTCCACCCTCGAATGCCTGTGCGACTTTCTGAGCATTTTCAAGGCTGTCCCATTTAGCCAGGTCGGCGAAAACACGACCTTGTGGTTCGGGACAATAACCTGAGAACTCAATCAACCCATCAAACCCCTTGAGGGTTTCCCGAAGCATCAACCGCAACTCAGGCATTTTGCCTTCGAAGCCCTCCTTGACAGTGAAGATTGCTAGCTCGAGTACGTGGCTGTTCTGCGTCATATATCACTCCGATTGTATGGTGAGGAGCGACCAGTATGTGAGGGTCATACTGACACCGTACTGTCAGTGCTGGAAAGATTGCTGAGCCGCCCATTGATCTGACTGAAACTGCATGTATGACCGCAGATTCCATTCCGCCTCAAGCTTCTGACCATCCGTCATGAACTGCAGGCTTCGTATCCGGTCAACTCGAAAGTCTCTGTATGCCTTTCGGGACGTACACCAGGTTCCGACAGTCCACTTTCCTCCCCAGTAGAAAAGACCCAAGGGGAACACCGTCCTGTCCGAGGTCTCTCCACTCAAGCTGAAATATGAAAAGCGGACAGCTTTTGCCTGCTGAATAGCACGATGGAGATCGTCCAAACATCGTTGGTCTGGAGTGACGGGCTTAACCCTCAACGCTCGGATATTGGAAAACGATGGCTCCGTATTGCGGAACGGCAATGCGGCAGCAACTTTGCTTAACAGCGTCCTTGCAGAAGAAGCGAGTTCAGCGCCTGCAGAATTTGAAAGCATCTCAACGCCCAGCATCAGCGCGTCGAGTTCATCCTGGGTGAGTGTCAGAGGCGGCAACTCAAACCCTTCGTGCAGAGCATACCCAACACCAGCGACGCCATAGAGAGGAATACCGCTTACAGACAGGTCGTCGACATACCGATAAATCGTGCGGACTGAGACGCCAATACGCCCTGCCAAGTCTTCCGCTGTAATCGGCTGATGTACCCGGATCAGGTTTACTACCTGGAATAGCCGATCTGATTTACGCATGTACTCAAGGACCAATGTGCTCGATTTTAGGAAGGGCGTTGCCATCGCCTCCGAAGCATCCCATGTGTCGGGCGCATCTCGTCTGCGGGGCACTGGAGTGAATCAAAACCTGCTCTACTCAGAGCCAAAGTGTTTATTCTCCCCCATTTGGGGAAACAACCCCATGAATGAGCCGCGTCAAGTGCCTAACGGCGTGTTTTCAAGCAGTGTTTCACGCAGACTTTTCACGCAGGTGGAATGCGCGAAACTGTCTCTGAGACAGAATTGTCCGGCATTGGTACGCAGCCAGGTACGCACCATTGGTACGTACTCGCCAATGCGTACCGGCCACGAGTTCGCACCCAAGTTCGCACTTCTGGTTCGCAGTGCTGGCGTGCGAAATTGCACTCCACTTGCCCACCCGTTTGCATTCGACCTGGCCAGTCATTTGCATTCGCTCTGACCACCGATTGCATCGGATTTGGCCAACACGCTCTGTAACTATGACCGGCAGAAATCGGCCGATTCTGTTGAAAAAGTCGGATTTTCAGCTCGCCTGAACCCAGGCACGGCCGTCGGCGGATAACCTACTCACCACATTGAGTGGTTTTTCGGCCCTTCGTTGACCTTTGCGGGTCTGTTATTGGGTTAGTTTGAGGTTTTTGGCTTGGTGCAGGCGCACCTATCCCGTAGAAGGTGGCCCTTGAGATGCAAGTTTGGCCAGACGTCGCAGGTTCTGTACCGCGGCCGCCAGCGTGAACTCATCGGACGCGCCACTCATGCCACGTAGTCGCAAGCGATCCAGTTTCAGGATGCGCTTGAGGTGGGCAAACAACATTTCGACCTTCTTACGCTCGTGGCGAGAGCGCACGTATTGCGCCGTCGCTGCGATGCGCCGAGCCACATCACGAGCGGCTTCATGGACGCTGCGAGCGATCTTCCGAAACGCAGTGTTGGGGCAACACTTGGCCTTCATCGAACAGGCTACGCAGTCGGCCTGTCGGGATCGGAAGATGATGGTGTTGGCTTTGGTGACGTGTGAGCGCTCGTTCTTGAAGGCTCGCCATTCGCTACGTAATACGTTGCCGGCTGGGCAGCGGTATTCCTCAGCCTCTTCATTCCAATGGAAATCGTTACTCGAATAGCTGTCGTTCTTGCGCTCAGTTTTGTCCCACACCGGCACATGCGGTTCGATGTCTTTTTCCTCCACCATCCAGGCCAGCATCGGCGCTGTGCCGTAAGCGGTGTCGCCAATGAGGCGCTCTGGCTTGATGTCGAACTGCGCTTCGACCCGATCGATCATCGTCTTGGTGCTCTCGACTTCTGCGGTTCGATGAGCCGGTGTGGGTTCCACATCCATGATCACGCCGTGCTCGGTATCGATCAGATAGTTCGTGGAGTAAGCATAGAAAGCTGGGCCGCCTGGAGCAGCGGTCCAGCGGGCTTGAGGATCCGTCAGCGACAGGCGCTTCGGTAGCGTTTCGGACAAAGCCTCTTCATCGAGGCCTTCAAGGTACTCACGCACGGCGCGGGTGCTCAGGGCCGGATCGCTCCAGTTGACCTGTTCATCACCCGGTACGCCGCGCTGCCGACTCGCATCCGCTTTGATGATGCTGGCGTCCACGGCAAATCCTTCGCCTTTAACCAGGCCTGCGTCCATGCAGCGACGCAGCACTTCATTGAACAACCAGCGAAACAGATCACTGTCCCGAAAACGGCCGTGTCGATTTTTGGAAAAGGTCGAGTGATTGGGGACTTCATCTTCAAGGCTCAACCGGCAGAACCAGCGATATGCCAGGTTCAAATGGGCCTCTTCGCACAACCGCCGTTCGGAGCGGATGCCATAGCAGTAGCCGACGATCAGCATGCGGATCATCAGTTCAGGATCAATCGACGGACGCCCAATCGGGCTATAGAAATCGGCGAGGTAATGGCGCAGGTCGCTCAGATCAAGACACCGATCAATGTTGCGCAGAAGGTGATTGGCTGGAATGTGATCTTCAAGGTTGAACGAGTAAAACAGTCGTTCCTGCCCACTCGATAACTGTCCCATCATGCTGCGTGCTTCCCTGCTGGCCAATGTAGAGATTTTGCCGCAGGCCAAACAGGGGAGCTACTTTTTCAACAGAATCGGCCAGAAGCAGCCACTCGGCTGGATCCTTTCGTTTGATTATAGGATGGGGTTTATCCCGTCCCCGGCGAGCGAAGCGAACGCTTGAACCGTAGATTCGGCTCTAGGAGTACACGGTGCCGGGCGGCATTTTTATGCCGCACAGTGCACGGTAGCAAACACCATTTCCATATACCAAGCATTTATCCTGGGCTTGAGCTTTAAGTATTAACGCTCGCAACCTTTGGACAATCCGAACGGCTCGACGTCTGAATAACAGCGGTTTGATTGGCCGCTTTTCTTGCCTTGGGTGTTGGATTTCACCGAGATACTCCTGCCAACTTGTTGGTTGCTGATAGAGCTGTGTTTCGAGACCGTTCAAAATTGCCAATGCGTCAGCTAGATCGTCAGTTCTCAAGCGGAACATTACATTCATTGATGTAATGCTTATCCGTGCATCTCTTTGTGCATATCGTTCAAAAGCAGGTGCTATAAGGGAAAAATATCCAAACGCATGAAAGCAGTCAGATCTGAAAACAATTCGGTCTTCTGGGTCTAGCGGCCATAAACGCTCTGTTTTTTTCGAGGTATATAAGCCGATTATATGATGCATGGTGACTGTACCTGACTACTGACATGCTTATGGGTGAAGGCTAGCTCACACTCCTGCGAGGACTCAGCGTAGCAGGTTCATGCCATCCATTGGCCACTGCTTCTGGCCGGTAGCGGCCTGTCGCGAAGGTGGGATACCGATCTATAGCTGCATCCTTTCGTTATCAGAATTAGGTCGAAGACTCACACCGACAAGCTAAAGTTTTTCGTACACCACCTCGAATTCTTCACCCAACTCCTGTTGGATGGATTTCAGTAATTTAGCGGCAGCCTCGTCAAATCTTGCGTAATCGTCTGCATTCCAAGGGCCGGGATCAGGTGGGTAATCCCAGTTCAGCGAGGTGTCATGCCACTGTGAAAGCTCGTTAAGCATTGCTTGGACTTCGTCACTGAGTGGTAGCTTCTCTTCAATAGGCCCTACAGAAAATTTATCCCGGGCAATATTGTTTCCACACCAAAGGCAACCGCCGCCCCATTCGAACATTAAGCGAACACGATAGCGTTCTGCCCTCATCATTGGGCTCCGTTTTTTTGTGGGTACATGGTGTGCACAATAGGTTGGCAAAGATATCCAGGCTAGGCCAGCGGCTGTTATGACAGGCAGCTTAGGGTCGACAGTTGCCTATAGCGGCAGGCCAGAATCCGCCAACCTGATTGCTTTGTTAACAACATTGACTCACACAACATGCATCTCGTCGGAAACTCAAAAGACGGAAACATAAATTTTACCCGCCCACCTGCTCGCGTCAAAATACATGCCAAGTATAAATTCACGTACAGAAAAAGATGTACATCCAATTTAATCTATACCAATCAAGTAATTAATGTTAGTTTCGAGTACCCCTCGGGCACCAAAATTAAGAAAGGTCTTGCTTTGCAAGGCCTTTTTTTTCGCCTACAGAAAAGTGAGCCCTACCCCGCCACCCCGTAGGAGCTGCCGAAGGCTGCGATCTTTTGATCTTGCTTTTCAATGCCACCAACCGAAACCGCTCAGCCAACGAATCAAGGATTCACACAATGGAATTGCCACTGGAAACCGTTGCCCTTTTCGCCCTCAAGCTGGCTTATGAGCGAGAGGGGGAAAGTCCGATTCTGCGGGATGATCCGATCATGAGTGATTATGAACGGGAGGTGTTTGGGTTGTTGGTACGGCGGGGGGATGTTGAGGGGATTCAGTTTAGGGTGGCGCACTGTGTAGGTCTGGCGCTGGACGCTACAGGTGGGGCTGATACGCCGCTAGGGCGTGAACTGCATAGGTTGTCAGCTGATTTCAGCAATGCGCGGACGATGGAACAGCTTGATGCGCCGCTCATTGCGCTTAGGGATTACTTGAAAGATATTCAGTGAGTAATCAGGCTTTGCCAAAAGAGTGGGACATCTCATCCATGGACTGCGCTTGGCCGACCTGTGTTGGTCGCCGCATCAGCGGGCTTTATTATCGAGGGTTCTGTTTTTATTGCGTGCGTACAACACGGCCCCGCCCGTCGGCAAATTCCCTCGAGTTTTCAGTTCAAACCATTTGGATTGGCTGCGAATCAGGCCGCTGAGTTTGGTGTGGCCATACAGACGTGAGTCGAAGGCAGGACGTAGCTTGCTGATGTTTGTCCCCAATGTGGCCAGCAGCGCCCAACCATCCTCTTCTGCGATGTCGTCGAGAATCTTGGCGATGAACTCCACAGGTACTTTCGCGTGTTTAGCCGATTGTGGCGGCGTCGACTGTTTATCCATCTCCGTAACTGAATCAGTTGTTTTGGGAGCTTTTTCGCCTTGGCTGGCTGGCTCGACGACTTCTTCGGCACGAAGAATCTCGGTGTAAATGAACTTGTCACAAGCAGAGACAAAAGGCTTGGGTGTCTTTTGTTCACCAAATCCATAGACCGTCATACCCTCCTCCCGCAGGCGCGCCGCCAGCCGGGTGAAGTCGCTGTCACTGGAAACCAGACAAAAGCCTTCAAAACGGCGGGTGTAGAGTAAATCCATCGCATCGATGATCAACGAACTGTCGGTGGCGTTCTTGCCCTTGGTGTAGGCGAATTGTTGGATGGGCTGAATCGAGTGCTCAAGCATGAGCTTTTTCCAACTACCCAATTGAGGTCCGGTCCAGTCGCCGTACATTCGTTTCACGCTGGCAATGCCGTATTTGGCAATCTCCTCAAACAACCCTTCGACGATCGAGGCCTGAGCGTTGTCAGCGTCGATAAGCACCGCGAGGTGTTTTTGCTGGTTAGAGTGCGTGGACTTACTGACCATGGATCATCCTTGAAATGTGGCTGACAGGATCGGAAGTGAGGTGAACGGGTCTGAGCAGGCCGGATTCATCACGTCTTTTTTAACGGACATAAAAAGTCGAGACCTGATACGTGCTGTAAAAACATTAGGGGAGGACTGCGAAAAAGGCCACTGTTTTGCCGTCACCACGCCAACCGTCCACGCAGGGGAAAGAAAGTGTGCTGGTGAAAAAGTCTGACAACAACAAAGGGGACACCCACTAAGGGGAGGAGAAATCATGAACTGTTCCCGTTTTTTTCCCACGTTGACCGAGGTAAACACCACACCTTCGCGCATGGATTTTCAGGAGTCGATGACGTCCTCCCCTTCCAGTAGCAACCAAGCATGCCTTCACGCCGTCGGCTTACCCGACTCTTCCCGCCCCGTCGCCCGCACTGCAACCTCAATCGCCCGAACGCTGATCGCCGCAAATATCGCCGTCATCAGCACTCCGTTGAACCCCAGCAAAATCGCCAGAATCCGCGAGATGCCCAGTTTCGGTACGAGCTCTCCATAGCCGATGGTCAAACCGGTCACGAAGCCGAAATAGATGCCGTCAAAAAGGTCCCAGCCCTCCAGGTAGCTGATGATCAGGCCGAACAGCACGATCAGAAGAATCAGTACGGAAAAGATCGGCCAGACCACGCGCAAGTAGAACCCGATGGCTTTGAAGAATTCTCGACGGACGTGCGATGCATGAGTGGGCTTCATGTCATGGGCTTCCTGAGGGTTGCCTGAGCGGCAGGGGTGTTAACACCCCATCAGCTTGGCACAAGCGCTGGAAACTGGTGGCCAACTGATCCACTCCCCCTCCCGACTTGATCAACTCTTTGATTTCCAACCCGCCCATGACGTCATCCAAACGGCGCGGTGCATCAGCAGCGGGCTGGGGGTGGTTCAAGCATGATTCGCGATAGCGCTGCCCATAGTCCCCGACCATTCCGGGACGCCGCCTCTGGCCGCACACTCATCTAGACTTAATGGATAGTCGCAGGCAGAACCGAACACGTCGCTTTGGTGCAGTCGAATCAAAAGCAGCGTGGCAAGCTGCCTCAATGCCCTATAAAAGGTGCGGCGAAGACCGTGCCGGGCACTACAAGATACCCGCTCAGGGTGCCCTGGCCGACGGCCTGAAATTGCCACGATTCCGTGACGTGGTGTGAGTGCCGCAGCCGACACTTTCGGACGACCGACAACCCTCTGGTTTGTCCGTGACCGTGAGGAATGCTGAATGCCTGATGAGATGTTGCAATTGCCGATGGTCAACAGCGTGCTGGAGCGCCACAAGGGCTCTGCGGGCGCACTGTTGCCGATTCTTCATGAGATTCAGGAGGGCATCGGTTACATCCCCGATGCGGCCGTCCCCGAGATTGCCCACGCGCTGAACCTGAGTCAGGCCGAGGTTCGCGGGGTGATCAGCTTTTACCATGATTTCCGTACCGCGCCGCCAGCCCGGCATATCCTGCGGCTGTGCCGCGCCGAGTCGTGCAAGAGTCGCGGCGCCGAGCAGCTTGCGGCGCAGTTGCGCGAACGTCTGCAACTGGACGATCACGGCAGTAGCGCCGACGGCAGCATCAGTTTGCGTCCGGTGTATTGCCTCGGTGCTTGCGCCTGCTCGCCCGCTCTGGAACTGGATGGCCAAGTGCATGCGCGGCTCAGCGCTGAGCGTCTGGATGCCTTGCTCGACGCTTGCCGGGAGGACGCATGATGCCGCGCCTCTATCTGCCCTGTGATTCTCTGGCCCGCGCCGTGGGTGCCGACGAAGTGGCGGTCGCCCTTGCCGCGAAGGCCCAGGAACACAACCTGCCGCTGGACTTGCAGCGCACCAGCTCGCGCGGCCTGTATTGGCTGGAACCGCTGCTGGAAGTGGACAGCCCGCAAGGCCGGATCGGCTTCGGCCCGCTGACCGCCGCCGATGTGCCGTCCGTGCTCGAAGCCCTGAAAGGCGAGCCATCCGCGCATCCACTGGCTTTGGGCCTGGTGGAAGAACTGCCTTATCTGAAGACTCAACAACGCCTGCTGTTCGCCCGCGCCGGCATTACCCGGCCGTTGTCCCTGGATGATTACCGGGCCCACGGTGGCTTCGAGGGCTTGACCCGCGCCGTCGCAGTGGGCGGCGAGCAGACCGCGACGGAAGTGTTCGATTCAGGCCTGCGTGGCCGTGGCGGCGCGGCGTTCCCGGCCGGGATCAAATGGCGCACGGTGCGCGCCACCCAGGCTGCGCAGAAGTACATTGTGTGCAACGCCGATGAAGGCGACTCCGGCACCTTCGCCGATCGCATGTTGATGGAAGGCGACCCCTTCCTGCTGATCGAAGGCATGGCCATTGCCGGCATCACCGTTGGCGCCAGTTACGGCTACATCTATGTGCGCTCGGAATACCCACAATCCGTGGCCACATTGCGCGAAGCGTTGGACATCGCCCGGTCCGCCGGTTACCTCGGCGCCAATGTCGGCGGCAGCGGCCTGGCCTTCGATATGGAAGTGCGGGTCGGTGCCGGCGCGTACATCTGCGGTGAGGAAACCGCGCTGCTGGACTCGCTCGAAGGCAAGCGCGGGATTGTCCGCGCCAAGCCGCCGATTCCGGCGTTGAAAGGCTTGTTCGGTTTGCCGACGCTGGTGCACAACGTGCTGACCCTCGCCTCGGTGCCGCTGATTCTGGCCAAGGGTGCGCAGTTCTATCGCGATTACGGCATGGGCCGCTCCCTGGGCACCATGCCTTTCCAGCTGGCGGGCAATATTCGTCAGGGTGGTTTGGTGGAACGGGCCTTTGGCCTGACTCTGCGCGAACTGGTGGAAGACTACGGTGGTGGCACCGCCAGTGGCCGGCCCCTGAAGGCCGCGCAGGTAGGCGGCCCGCTCGGCACGTGGGTGCCGCCGTCGCAATTCGATACGCCGCTGGATTACGAAGCGTTCGCCGCCATTGGCGCGATGCTCGGCCACGGTGGTGTGGTGGTGGCGGATGACACGGTGGACATGGCCCAAATGGCGCGTTTCGCCATGCAGTTTTGCGCCGAGGAATCCTGCGGCAAATGCACGCCGTGCCGCATCGGCTCGACCCGGGGCGTGGAGGTGATCGACCGCCTGCTCGCCGCGCCAGACCAGAGCGGTCGCGAAGAGCAGGTGATCATCCTCAAGGACCTGTGCGACACGATGCAATACGGTTCGCTGTGTGCGTTGGGCGGCATGGCCCCGTTTCCGGTGGCCAGCGCCCTCAAGTACTTCCCCGCCGACTTCGGTCTGCAATCCCCGGAGGCCGACCAATGATTACTCTCTTCGACCCGAAAACCGATATCGACCTGGGCACTCCTGCCCGCGACAGCGACGTGCAAGTTACGCTGAACATCGACGGCCGCAGCATCAGCGTGCCCGAAGGCACCTCAGTGATGCGCGCCGCCGCGCTGCTGGGCACCACCATTCCCAAACTGTGTGCTACCGACAGCCTGGAAGCCTTCGGCTCCTGCCGCATGTGCCTGGTGGAGATCGACGGCATGCGCGGCTACCCCGCGTCCTGCACCACGCCGGTCACCGAAGGCATGACCGTGCACACCCAGACGCCGAAACTCGCGACTCTGCGCCGCAACGTCATGGAGCTGTACATCTCCGATCACCCGCTGGACTGCCTGACCTGCTCCGCGAACGGCAACTGCGAGCTGCAAACCGTCGCCGGCCAGGTCGGCCTGCGAGAAGTGCGTTACGGCTACGAAGGTGACAACCATCTGGCCGACGTGAAGGACACCTCCAACCCGTATTTCGATTACGACCCGAGCAAGTGCATCGTCTGCAACCGTTGCGTGCGTGCCTGCGAAGAAACCCAGGGCACTTTTGCCCTGACCATTACCGGGCGCGGTTTCGAATCCCGGGTCGAGGCCGCCGGTGGCGAGAACTTCCTCGACTCGGAATGCGTGTCCTGCGGCGCCTGTGTGCAAGCCTGCCCCACCGCGACGCTGATGGAAAAAAGCGTGGTCGAGTTGGGCCAGCCAGAACGCAGCGTGATCACCACTTGCGCCTATTGCGGCGTGGGCTGCTCGTTCCGCGCCGAGATGAAAGGCGACCAGTTGGTGCGCATGGTTCCAGACAAGAATGGCCAGGCCAACCACGGCCATTCCTGCGTCAAAGGACGCTTTGCCTGGGGCTACGCCACCCACCCGGATCGCATCACCAAACCGATGATCCGCAAAAACATCAACGACCCTTGGCAGGAAGTCAGCTGGGATGAAGCGGTGACCTATGCCGCCAGCGAATTCCGCCGATTGCAGCAAAAATACGGCCGCGACTCCATTGGCGGCATCACCTCCAGCCGTTGCACCAACGAAGAAACCTACCTGGTGCAGAAACTGGTGCGCGCCGCGTTCGGCAACAACAACGTCGACACCTGTGCGCGGGTCTGCCACTCGCCGACCGGCTACGGCCTGAAACAAACCCTTGGCGAGTCCGCCGGCACCCAGAGTTTCGACTCGGTGATGCAAGCCGACGTGATCCTGGTGATGGGCGCCAACCCCAGCGACGCCCACCCGGTGTTCGCCTCCCAGCTCAAACGCCGCTTGCGTGAAGGTGCGCGGCTGATCGTCATCGACCCACGACGCATTGATCTGGTGGACTCGGTGCATGCCCGCGCCGAACTGCACCTGGCCCTGCGCCCGGGCACCAACGTCGCCATGCTCAACGCCCTGGCTCATGTCATCGTCACCGAAGGCCTGTTGAACCAAGCCTTTATCGACGCCCGTTGCGAGGACAACGAATTCGCCCACTGGCGCGAATTCGTCAGCCGCGCGGACAACTCGCCGGAAGTCCTTGGCGCCATTTGCGGTGTAGAACCTGCCGACATCCGCGCCGCCGCTCGCCTGTATGCCACCGGCGGCAATGCGGCGATCTACTACGGCCTGGGCGTCACCGAGCACAGCCAGGGCAGCACCGCGGTCATGGGCATCGCCAACCTGGCCATGGCCACCGGTAACATCGGCCGCGAAGGCGTGGGCGTGAACCCGCTGCGTGGGCAGAACAATGTTCAGGGCTCCTGCGACATGGGCTCCTTCCCCCACGAACTGCCCGGTTACCGCCACATCTCCAACGAGGTCGTTCGCGCAGAATTCGAACAAGCCTGGAATGTCACCCTGCAACCCGACCCGGGCCTGCGCATTCCCAACATGTTCGAGGCGGCGTTGAGCGGTAGCTTCAAGGGCTTGTATTGCCAGGGTGAAGACATCGCCCAGAGCGACCCGAATACCCAGCACGTCACCGCAGCCCTGTCCGCCATGGAATGCATCGTGGTGCAGGACATTTTCCTCAACGAAACCGCCAAGTTCGCCCACGTGTTCCTGCCGGGCAGCTCGTTCCTGGAAAAAGACGGCACCTTCACCAACGCCGAGCGACGCATCTCCCGGGTGCGCAAGGTCATGGACCCTCTGGGCGGCAAGGCCGACTGGGAAGGCACCGTGGCCCTGGCCAACGCTCTGGGCTACCCGATGAACTACGCGCACCCGTCAGAAATCATGGATGAAATCGCCAGCCTGACGCCGACCTTCACCAACGTCAGCTACGCCGAACTGGACCGCCACGGCAGCCTGCAATGGCCGTGCAACGCCGCGGCACCGGACGGCACGCCGACCATGCACATCGAGGAATTCGTGCGCGGCAAGGGGCGCTTCATGCTCACCGGCTACGTGCCCACCGAGGAGAAGGTCAACAATCGCTATCCGCTGCTGCTGACCACCGGACGCATCCTCAGCCAGTACAACGTCGGCGCCCAGACCCGGCGTACCGACAACGTCGCCTGGCACGACGAAGACCGTCTGGAAATCCACCCGACCGACGCCGAGAGCCGTGGCATCAACGAAGGCGACTGGGTCGGCATCGGCAGCCGCGCCGGCCAGACCGTGCTGCGTGCGCGGGTCACCGAACGGGTCGCCCCGGGCGTGGTGTACACCACGTTCCACTTCCCTGAATCGGGGGCCAACGTGATCACCACCGACAACTCTGACTGGGCCACCAACTGTCCGGAGTACAAGGTCACCGCCGTGGAAGTCAGCCGCGTCTACCACCCTTCCGAGTGGCAAAAACGCTATCAGGAATTCAGTGATAACCAACAACGCCTGCTCGACGAACGCCGCCAGGCACGCGCCGCCGGAGCAAAAGCCGAGGTACGCCGATGAGCACTGAAAACCTGATCAAAATGGTCAACCAGATCGCCCAGTACTTCGCCAGCGAACCGGACCAGAAACAGGCCGTGCTCGGTGTGCGTAATCACCTGCAGCTGTACTGGACGCCCGGCATGCGCAAGGAGTTGCTGGCCTGGCAGACGGAGCATCAAGGGGCAGACTTGCATCCACTGGCGCAAGCGGCGGTCAGTGGGGCGGGTTGGGAGGCTTAGGTTCACACGATCCTGAGCCTGACCGAAAAACCTGTGGGAGCGGGCTTGCTCGCGAAGAGGGAGTGTC